>NZ_DASVNZ010000160.1:0-14566 GCF_036486225.1 Roseateles sp.
GACGAGGGCGCCCCCCGCTGGAACGGAATGATGATGTGGCGCGGCACCTCGCTGGCCAAGCCCTTCCTCGACGGGCGCACGATGGTGCAGGCGGGCCATCGCCGCGCGAAGTTCGTCGTTTATCCGATCGCGCCGCCGCGGCCGGACGGACTGCAGCTGATCAACTGGATCTGCGACCGGCGCCTGCGCGAGGACGGTCTCGGCGGCGGGCTGACCGCGCCGGGCCGCGAGGACTGGAACAAGCCCGGCGCCATCGACGACCTGTTGCCGACCTTCGGCGGCTGGCGCTTCCCCTGGCTGGACGTGCCGGGCGTGATCGGCAGCGCGACACAGCTGCTGGAATGGCCGATGGTCGACCGCGATCCGCTGCCGCGCTGGCGGCACGGCCGCATCACGCTGCTGGGCGACGCGGCGCACCCGATGTATCCGATCGGTTCGAACGGCGCGACGCAGGCGATCCTCGACGCCGAGGCGATCGCGCGGGCGCTGCGCGAGGAGCGGCGTGTGGAGGCGGCGCTCGATCACTATGAGGCCGAGCGCCGCCCGATGTGCGCGCGCATCGTCGAGTTGAACCGGCAGGAGGGCCTGGACTACATCCTCGACATGGTCGAGGAGCGCGCGCCGGACGGCTTCGAGCGACTGGCGGACGTGATCGATCCGGCGGAGGTGGATGGCTTCGTCAAACGCTACAAGGCCGCGGCGGGGCATCGGCAGACGGCGCTGGCGGCCCCGCCGGCAGGTGCGCCTTCGGCGCCCGCGCCGTAGCATCCGGAACCGCCCTGCTCATCTCGGTCACCCAGTCTCCTTGGATCGGGGACCGCGCCTGGATTTCATGCGGATCGAGGTGAGAGACGTCAGGCGACAGTCTTCGAAGAATCACCACCTTCCCTCACGAAGTTGCAGGAGTGGTGAATGTCCTCCTTGTTCAATGAGCTGCTGATGACCGCCGACCACTTCTTGCAGTGGCAAAACGATCAAGAGATCCCCCACGAACTCGTCGGCGGGAAGAAGTTTCCGCTGCCAGCTCGCGATCCCGCGTTCTTCCGGGTACTGGTGAACGTCACGATGGCGGTGAAGCGCCACCTCGACGAGAGCGAGCTGGCATCGTCCATCCGAGGTCAAGGCGTCGTGGTCGACGACTACACCGTCATCCATCCCGATGCGATGGTGGCGCCGCGCTTCGCGGCTCGCCCGGCGCCGGTACTCGTGTTCGAGTTGGTGGACGGCGAGCCGCGCGCCGCGGACATCGTGCGCCGCGCGATTGCCGCAAGGCGACTACCGACAGTGAGGGAGCATGTCAGCGTCGACATGGTGGCGCGCGCCATCGAGGTCCGTCGCCGCGACGACGACGGCCACTGGAAGACGCTGACCTTCCGCGAAGGCGAAATGGCCGAACTGGTGTCGATCGATCTTCGGCTCGACGTGACGGCGGCGTTCAAGGGGCTGGACGCGCCGGACCCCAGGCTGTCCGGGCAGGAGTTCCTCGACTGGGACGCTGACGAAGACTGCAAGCACGAGTTCATCGACGGTCGGATCGTGTCGATGACCGGCGCCAAGTTCGGCCATGTGACGACCTGCATCAACCTCTCCACCGCGCTGAATCTTCACCTGCTCAACACGCCATGCCGCGTTGTGATGGCCGATTTTCGTTTGCAAGGTGCCGGGCAGAACTACTACTTCCCCGATGTAGCCGTCACTTGCGAACCCCTGACGGCGGACCACGTGGCGATGCAATCGCCGCTCTTGCTTATCGAGGTGCTCTCCAAATCGACTCGCGCGAAGGATCGCGGCGTGAAACGTGAGGAGTACCTCAGCATTCCATCATTGCGGGAGTACGTGCTGGTGGACTGCGTGAAGCGTCGTATCGACATTCACCGTCGTGGTCCGGATGGCGCCTGGAGCCTGCACCAGTTCATCGCCGATGCGCCCCTTCGGCTGGAGTCCCTCGATCTGGAGATCCCCGCGGCCTTCGTGTTCGCGAATGTTCCGATGGCAGCGTGAGGCTCGGGCCTGGTCTGTCATGCGAAACCCGTCCTCAACCACCTCGCCCAATCCTCCCGCCCATTCCTGGAAGCGAGGCTCGCCATCGCTTCATGGTCGTACGGCACGCTGATGGACTCGGTCACCCAGCCCTGCGCAGTCCGCTCCACGATCGCATAGCGCGCATCGGGCGAACCGTTCTCCGCGACGTAGCGGATCGGATGATCGTCGTCCCACGCCTGCAGGCCGACGCTGCCGGGATTCACCAGCCATTGCCCTCGCGCGCTGCGCAGCACGCGCGGGATGTGCGTGTGGCCGCAGCACACCAGCACCGAGGCCTGATCGCCGAGCCGATCGGCCACCTCCGCGGCGGACGCCGCTCTCAAGCGCGGACCGTCCTGCGTGTCGAGGAAGTACTCGATGTCGCTGCGCGGCGTGCCGTGGCACAGGTAGACCTCGTCGGTCAGCTGCAGCGTCTTCGGCAGCGCGCGGAGCCACGCCAGTTCCGCCTCACCCAGACGCTCGCGCGCGAAGCGGTCGGATTCGCCACCCGGCTTCTCTGCCGTGATCGCGAGCAATTGCCGCTCATGGTTGCCGGCGATCGTCGGCCAGCCTTGCGCCATCAGGTACTGCGCCGTCTCCAACGGCTGCAGCGGGCCGGACAGGATGTCGCCGAGATTCACGATCTCGTCCACGCCCCGTCGCCGCGCATCGGCCACGACGGCTTCCAGTGCCAGCAGGTTGCCGTGGATGTCGGACAGGAGAGCGATGCGCATGGCGGCTTCGGAGGTGGCAGCGCGGGCCGGATGATCAGCCGATCAGCTGCCGCGCGTGATGCGCCAGATGATCGTCGATCACGCTCGCGATGAAGTAGTAGCCGTGGTCGTAGCCCTCGTGGCGGCGCAGCGTCAGCGGTTGCCCGATTGCCGCGCACGCCGATTCCAGCGCTTCCGGATACAGCTGCTCGACGAGGAACTTGTCCGCCAGGCCCTGGTCGACCAGGATGCCGTGCGGATACGGCACCCGCGATTGCGCCTGGATCAGCGCGCTCGCGTCATGCGCGGGCCAGGCTTCGCGGTCCTCGCCGAGGTAACCGGTGAAGGCCTTCACGCCCCACGGGCAACGGCTGGGCGCCGCGATCGGCGCGATCGCCGACACCGACGCGAACGCCCCCGGATGCCTCAACGCCAGCGTCAGCGCACCGTGACCGCCCATCGAGTGCCCCGCGATGCCGGTCTTCGCCGCGTCCAGCCCGAGCGACGCCTGCACTTGCGGGATCAGTTCCCGCATCAGGTAGCTCTCCATCCGCCAGTGCGTCGCCCAGGGCGCCTGCGTGGCATCGAGGTAGAAGCCCGCCGCGACACCGAAGTCCCATGACGCCGTCGCGCCCGGCAGCGCGCTCACCGCGTCGCCGCGCGGACTCGTGTCCGGCATCAGCAGCGCGAGGCCCAACGCGGCCGCCTGACGCTGCGCGCCGGCCTTCGTCGTGAAGGTCTCTTCATTGCAGGTCAGCCCCGCGAGGAACACCACCAGCCCCTTCACCGCCCGCACGCCGCCCGGCGGCAGGAACAGCGCAAAGCGCATCGGCAGGCCGATCTCGGCCGAGTCGTGGCGATGGAAACGCTGCACGCCGCCGAAGCTGGCGTGCTCGCTGATCAATTCGAAAGTCATGTCGAGGTCCTCAGGCGACCGCAGTCGCGATCGAGATCGCGGGTTCAGTCGCAGCCGCGCTCAGCGCGCCGCGGCCATCGCCGCTTCCAGCGCGTCGATGAACACCGCGCCGACGTCGAAGCCGGTCTGCTCCATGATTTCCTGGAAGCAGGTCGGGCTGGTCACGTTGAGCTCGGTCATCTTGTCGCCGATGACATCCAGCCCCACCAGCAGCAGCCCACGCGCCGCCAGCACCGGCCCGAGCGCCTCGGCGATGCGGCGGTCGTCGTCGGTCAGCGGTTGCGCGACGCCCTTGCCGCCCGCGGCCAGGTTGCCGCGCACCTCGGTCCCCTGCGGGATCCGCGCCAGCGAGTACGGCACCGGCTTGCCGCCGATCAGCAGGATGCGCTTGTCGCCCTTGACGATCTCCGGCACGAAGCGCTGCACCATCACCGATTGCGCGCCGTTCTTGTTCAGCGTCTCGATGATGCTGCCCAGGTTCAGCGCATCCGCCTTCACGCGGAAGATGCCCATGCCGCCCATGCCGTCCAGCGGCTTCAGGATGATGTCCTGATGCTCCGCGTGGAAGGCGCGGATGGCAGCCGCCGAGCGCGTCACCAGCGTCGGCGCGATGAACTGCGGGAACTCCAGGATCGCGAGCTTCTCCGGATGGTCGCGTAGCGACGCGGCCTTGTTGAACACGCGCGCGCCTTCGCGCTCCGCCTGCTCCAGCAGGTGCGTGGCGTAGAAGAACTCCGAATCGAAGGGCGGATCCTTGCGCATCAGCACCGCGTCGACGTCGGCCAGGGCCAGGTCTTGCGTCGCGGTGACCGCGTGCCACACGGCCAGCTTGGTGCCGGCCTGGCTGGTGACCGCTTCCGGCGTCAGCGTCAGCTGCTTCGCCGCGTGCGCGGTCACGCGACCGCCGCTGACCCACAGCAGGTCGGGCACTTCGCAGACCCAGAGCTCGTGGCCGCGCCGGGCGGCCTCGCGCATCATCGCGAAGGTGGAGTCCTTGTAGGTGTTGAAAGTCGACAGCGGATCGGCGACGAACAGCAGTTTCATGGGCAGGGCTTTCAGCAGGAGTCTCAACGTTTCCTGAAGTGTTGCACCAAAAGAGAGACCGCACCGGCGACCACGCCCCAGAACGCCGAGCCGATGCCCAGCAGGCTCAGCCCCGACAGCGTCACCAGGAAGGTCAGGATGGCCGCGTCGCGATGCGCCTCGTCCTTCAGCGCGGCCGACAGGCCGCCGGCGATCGTGCCCAGCAGCGCCAGTCCGGCCACGGCCGCGATCAGCTCCCGGGGGAAAGCCGTCAGCAGGCCGACGACCGCGCCGCCGGCCAGGCCGATGGCGAGATAGAACACCCCCGCCATCGCCGACGCCATGTAGCGCCGCGCGGGATCCTCGTGCGCTTCGCGCCCCATGCAGATCGCCGCGGTGATCGCCGCCAGGTTGAACGCGTAGCCGCCGAAGGGCGCGAAGACGATGGAGGCGAAGCCGGTCGCGGCGATGCTCGCGGACACCGGCGTCTGGTAGCCCGACGCCCGCTGCGCGGCCACGCCGGGCAGGTTCTGCGAGGCCATGGTCACCAGGAACAGCGGCAGCGCCACGCCGACCAGCGCGGTCACGGAGAACGACGGCGTGACCCACACCGGCGTCGCCCAGTCCCAGACGACGGCTTCCAGATGCAGGCGTCCCTGCGAGGCCGCGACGGCGATGCCGGCCACCAGCACCAGCGGTGTCGCGTATCGCGGCAGGAAGCGGCGCGCCAGCACATAGGTCAGCGCCATCGTCAGCACCATCGCCGGGGCCGTCTTCGTCGCGAGCACGGCATCCAGCCCGAAGCGCGCCAGCACGCCGGCCAGCAGCGCCGAGGCGATGGCGATGGGGATGCGGTCCATGATCCGTTCGAACCAGCGCGTCGCGCCGGCGATCAGGATCAACACGCCGCAGACGATGAAGGCGCCGACCGCCTCGGGCATCGAAATGCCGGAAACGCCCGCGATCAAGGCCGCGCCGGGGGTGGACCACGCGGTCAGCACCGGCTGACGGGTCCACAGCGACAGGCCGAGGCTGGTCAGCCCCATGCCCAGTCCGAGCGCCCAGATCCAGGAGCTGGTCTGGGCCGGCGTCGCCCCGAGTGCCTGCGCGGCCTGGAACACGATCGCCACCGAGCTGGTGAAGCCCACCAGCACCGCGACGAAGCCCGCGACCACGGCGGACAGGGACAGGTCTTTCAGCCAGCGATTCATGGCACGGAGCATACCGACCGCCTCGCCCAGGATCCCTCGCAAACGCTCAACGCAGGTTCAACGTGCAGTCAGCGAGCGCGGCGCCAAACGTGCAGTCAGCGAGTGCGTGTGGGGCCGGAGTAGGGCTTGGGGTCCCTGGAGGGGCGCCCCATGCCCTGCGGAGAGCCCGCGCTTGGCAGACCGAAGTCCGAACCCGAAACCGCGTCAGATCTCGACCTTCGACCCCAGCTCCACGATCCGGTTCGCCGGCAGGTGGAGGAAGTCTGCCGCCGCCGCCGCGTTGCGGTGCATGCTCGCGAACAGCTTCTCCCGCCACAGCGCCATGCCCGACCCGATGGTCGGGATCACGATGTCCCGCGACAGGAAGTAGCTGGTCTCCATCTCGTCCAGATGCACCCCGCGCTGCTCCAGCAGCTTGAGCGCGTCCGGCACGTCCGGTTCGTTCTTGAAGCCGAAGTGCAGGTTGACCTGCCAGCAGTCGTTGTCCAGGCTCTCCACCTCGACGCGCTTCTCGAAGCCGATCCACGGCACCTCGTGATGCTTGACGCTGACGAACAGGTTCTGCTCGTGCAGCACCTTGTTGTGCTTGAGGTTGTGCAGCAGCGCATTGGGCGTCACGCCCACCTCCGCCGACAGGAACACCGCCGTGCCCTGCACCCGCGTCGGCGGGTTGATGAACACCGCCTCGAGGAAGCTCTTCAGGTCGATCGCATCTTCGCGCAGCTTGTCCGACAGCAGCCGGCGCCCCTGCTTCCAGGTCAGCATCAGCGTGAACATGCCGAAGCCGATCATCAGCGGGAACCAGCCGCCGTGCGCCACCTTCAGCAGGTTGGACGCCAGGAAGGTCGCGTCGATGACGAAGAACGCGCCCGTCGCGACCACGCACAGCCACAGCGGATAACGCCAGCCGAAGCGGATCACGAAGAAGGTCATCACCGTGGTGATCGTCATGTCGATGGTCACCGCCACGCCGTAGGCGCCGGCCAGCTTGCTCGACGACTCGAAGAAGGCCACCGCCACGACGACGAAGGCGAACAGCCCCCAGTTGACGAAGGGGACGTAGATCTGCCCGATGTCGCGCACCGACGTGTGCACGATGCGCATGCGCGGCAGCAGCCCCAGCTGCACCGCCTGCTTGGTCACCGAGAACGCCGCCGTGATCAGCGCCTGCGAGGCCACGATCGCCGCCAGCGTCGCCAGGATGAAAAGCGGGATCTCCGCCCAGCTCGGCGCGAGCAGGAAGAACGGGTTCTTGATCGCTTCCGGGTTGTTGAGCAGCAGCGCGCCCTGGCCGAAGTAGTTCAGCGTCAGCGCTGGCATCACGAAGCTGTACCAGGCGATGCGGATCGGCTGCTTGCCGAAGTGGCCCAGGTCGGCGTAGAGCGCCTCGCCGCCGGTCACCACCAGCACCACCGCGCCCAGCGCGACGAAGGCGACCCAGCCGTAGTGCGTGCAGAACTCGATCGCCCAGATCGGGTTGATGGCCTGCAGCACGTGCGGATTGCCGACGATCTTCGGGATGCCCAGCAGGGCCAGCGAGGTGAACCACACCAGCATCACCGGCCCGAAGGCCTTGCCCACGCCGCCGGTGCCGAAACGCTGCACCGCGAACAGCCCCGCGATCACGACCAGCGAGATCGGCACCACCGCGTCGTGGTACTGCGGCGCGTAGACCTCGATGCCCTCGACGGCCGAGAGCACCGTCATCGCCGGCGTGATCACCGCGTCGCCGAAGAAGATCGCCGTGCCGAACAGCCCCACCAGCATCAGCCCGCGCCGCAGCGGCGGTTTCTCGCGCACGGCCGTGGTGGCCAGCGCCAGCATGGCGATCAGGCCGCCCTCGCCGTTGTTGTCGGCGCGCAGGATCAGCAGCACGTACTTGAAGGAGACCACGACGGTCATGGTCCAGAACAGCAGCGACAGCACCCCGAGGATGTTGTCGTGCGTCATGGGAACGTGCGCGCCGTGGAAGACCTCCTTCAGCGCGTACAGGGGACTGGTGCCGATGTCGCCGTAGACGACACCGAGGGCGCCGATGGTCAGGCCGGCCAGGGCGGCCGGCGTACGGGGCGCGTGGTGTGAACTCACAAAGGTCGCGGCAGCCGCCCGGGCTGCCGGAAGTCGAAAGGGCGTATTGTCTGCCTTCCGTTGTGCAGTGCGTCAATGCCCCCCGCCGCCGTTGCGGGGGCGGGGGTTGACGGCGATCACTGGAACACGTAGCTCGCGCTCAGGTTGAAGCGGCGGCCCAGCACGTTGGACGCGCCGCTGTCGTAGTAGCTGAACACCGTCGGGATGCCGTTGGCGCGGTCGTAGTCGTTGGTGACGTTGATGACGCTGGCCGCCAGGGTCAGGCCCTTGAAGCCGCTGTACGAGGCGCCCAGGTCGATCGTGCGGTCCCGTCCCACCCGGCAGCGGTTGAGGTTGCCCAGGAAGGTCCGCTGCGCGGCGGTCAGCGACGAGCACACCGTGCTCGACAGCGGGTCCGCATGGTTGAAGCGGATCCAGCCGCGCGCCTGGTCGGTGTCCCACTTGAAGGTCGCGCTGGCACGGGTCTTGGAAATGTCCGAGGTGGTCGTGCCGACCTGGTGCTGCACCGCCTGGCCCTTCACCACGAGCTGGTCATAACGCGCCGTGTAGGTGCCGTTGACGTTCATGCTGAACTTGCCCCACGCCATCGCCGGCAGCCGGACGTTCAGGTCGTAGTCCACGCCCGAGGTCTTGGTCCACTCGTTGTTGCCGTACTGGCGCACCAGCATGATGATCGGGCCGCTGTTGGCGACGCCCGGCAGCCAGGTCTCCGGGTTGGGATCGCGCACCACCTGGACGTTGCCCGAATTCGGGTTGGCGTTGTAGTCGTCCATGATGTCCACGCCGCGCTGCGAGCGGATCTCGTTCTTGCGGTGGAAATACCAGCCGTCGATCGCCAGGTCCGCGTACTTGCTCGGCGTGAAGATCATGCCGGCGGTGAACGAATTGGACTTCTCCGGCTCCAGGTTCGGGTTGGCGCTGATCACCGTCGGGATGCTGCCCGGGTTGGTCGTGCCCGAGGGCACCGCGCTGAAGCCCAGCACGTTGCAGTCGCGGTTCACCGACACCGGCGCCTTGCTGACCGGGGCGTTCGGGTTGCTGGTGTCGCAGCGCAGGCTGTCGAAGACGCGACGCTCCTGGAAGCTGTGGAAGGACAGCGCGAACGAGTTGCCGATCTGCGAGATCGCCGGCGCGCGGAAGCCCGTCGCCGCCGTGCCGCGGAACACCATCAGCGACGGCAGCGCCGTCCACTTGAAGCCGGCCTTGCCGGTGGTGCTGTTGCCGAAGTCGTCGTAGTGCTCGTAGCGCGCGGCGGCCTGCAGCTCGAGCTGCTTGACCACGGGCAGGCTCAGCTCGGTGAAGGCCGCATACGACTTGCGGCTGCCCGAGGCGCCGTTGGCCACCAGGCCGATGTAGTCGCCGGTGCCGTAGACGGCGTCGGGAATGGCGTCCAGCTTCTCCTTGCGCAGCTCGGTGCCGATCGCGATCGCGGCCGGGCCGCCGGGCAGCTGGAACAGCTCGCGGCTGCCGCGGACGTCCCACGACACCAGCTGCGACTTGCCCTCGTTGTACGCGGTCGACGACACGCTGTTGATCGCCTCCTGCGAGTTGGGCTTGCCGAAGCGGTAGCTGCCGTTGGCGATCGCCGCGTTCAGCAGCGAGCTGCGCACCCGGCCCTCCTGGAAGCGCTCGTTGTTGTTCTGGCTGACCAGGATCGCGGTGTCGAAGTCCCAGCCGAAGGCCGTGCCTTCCAGACCCGCGGTCAGGCGCGTGGAGCGCAGGACGTTGATGTCGCCGGTGGGCAGGTCCTCGAAGCGGTAGATCAACTGCACCGCCTGCGAGTTGGCGGTGCCGTTGGTCGGGTTGTCCGGGTGGCCGATGGGCAGGATGATGGCGTTCTGGCGCAGGAAGCTGCCGTCCAGCTTGGGCCAGGTCGTCGCGACCGGATTGCCCGAGGTGACCAGCGAGGTCGTCAGCGCGTACGGCACGCGCTGCTCGGTCGTCTTGGTCTTCGAGTACATCAGGTCGGCATACGCGGTCAGGTCGTTGTTGATCGCGAAGGTGCCGCGCACCATGCCGCTCTGGCGGTCCTGCTTGGCGATCAGTTCGTCCGCGTCGTCGAGGCTGAAGCGGCACAGGCCCGTGGGCAGCGAGCCGGTCGTGGGCAGGAAGCCCGCGGGCCGGTTCGGCACGCCCTGGCCGACGGTGCGGTCCGCCGGGCAGCCCGCCAGCGTGCCCAGGTAGTTGGTGCCCGACAGGCTGTTGTTGGCGACGCTGATGCCGCCGATCGTGGTGGAGCCGCTCAGGCTCGTCGGCACCCGGTAGTAGTTGCCGTAGAAGGACGCCGAGGAGTCCGGCGTGAAGCGCGCCAGCGAGCCGTTGGACGTCAGGTACTGGTTCTGCAGGGCGAGGTTGCCGCGGTCCTTCAGCTCGTTGGCCATGACGCTGTCGCGCTTGGAGACCTCCAGGCCGCCGAAGACGTTGAAGCGCTGCGTGTCCAGGTTGCCGAAGCCGAAGGTGATCGCGCCGTTCTTCGTCGCGCCGACGCCCTTGTCGTTGGCGCCGTAGGAGGCGCTGCCCTCGATGCCCTGGTAGTCCTTGCGCAGGATGTAGTTGACGACGCCGGCCATCGCGTCCGAGCCGTACATCGCCGAAGCGCCGTCCTTCAGGATGTCGATGCGCTCGATCGCCTCCTTGGGGATGGTGTTGACGTTGATCATCGTGCCGCGGCCGAAGTTCACGTCCACCGCCGCGACCGGCGCGGTGCGCCGGCCGTTGATCAGGATCAGCGTCCCCTGCGAGCCGAAGCCCCGCAGCGAGATCGTCGACACGCCGCCGACGAAGCCCGACGCCGCGCCGTCGCCGATGGAGCCGAGGTCGACGGCGGAATTCGCGCGCAGCAGCTCTTCGACGTTGGCATATCCGGAGTTGCGGATGTCCTCGCGCGTGATACTTTGGACGACCGACGGCGTCTCCTTGTCGGTGCGCTTGATCAGCGTGCCGGTGATCTCGACCCGCTCCAGCTTCTTCGAGTCATCGGCCGCGGCGGTCGCCGCCGAGGCGGCAGCGGCGGCGGTGGCGGGCGCCTGCTGGGCCTGCGCCTGACTGGCGAGCGCGAGGGCGATGGCAGCGGCGAGTTGCACGGGCTGCGGACGGGAAATACGACGGACCATGGAAAGGACACTCCTGTAACGGGACTCGGGGGAGACCGGCTCACGTTAAGGAGGCGTGTCTTTCGGTCCATGAAGCTTTGTGATGGACTTGTGAAACTTTGGTTATGAATGCGTCATCGACGTCCCCGGAAGCCGCCGAACACTTCGTCATCCGCCGCATGTCGCTGCGCCACGCGCGGGTGCTGCTGGCCCTCAACGACACAGGCAACATCAGCGCTGCCGCCGATCAGCTGCACGTGACGCAGCCCGCGGTGAGCAAGACGCTGGCGGAGCTGGAGCAAGGGCTGGGACAAACCCTGTTCCTGCGGCGCGGACGCAACATGCAGCCCACGCCGCTGGGGCGCCGGCTGCTGGCGCTGGCGCGCAAGCTCGATGCCGACCTGCAACGCGCCGCGGGCGACGTCGCCACGATGGTGCGCGGCGCGTCCGGCGAGGTGCGCATCGGGGCGACCAATGCCTCGCTCGCACGCTTGCTGCCCGCGGCCATCACCGCGATGAAGCGGGAGAACCCGGGCGTGACGGTGAGCGTGCGCACGCATGCGCTGCGGTCGCTGTTCGCGGAATTGCAGGCGGGCACGCTGGACCTCGTCGTCGCGCGCGCGATGCCGCAGGACGAGCCGCTGGGGCTCGCCCGCGTGTCATTGCTGCCGCAGCCCGAGGTGCTGACGATGAGCGCGCATCACCCGCTGGCGCGCACGCCCAAGCTGAGCTGGGAGGTGCTGAGCCAGCAGCGCTGGCTCTGGCAGTTGCCGGGCACGCGCACGCGGATGCTGATGGACCGGCTCTGGCAGGAGATGGCCCTCGCGCCGCCGACCGACCTGATCGAATGCGGGGACGCGATGCTCGCGCTCGGCCTGATGCACGAGATGCCGCTGGTGGCCGTGATGCCGCACGACATGGCGATGGCGGCCGCCAAACGCGGAGCGGTCGTGATCCTGCCGCACGCGGTGGACCTGGGGCTCGGGCCGATGAGCGTCTGGCACCTGCCCGACACGCAGGGCGAGGCGGTGGAGCGCTTCAGGCAGCTGCTGGTGGACGCCGCCGCTTGTTCAGGAAACGGCAAGACCTGACCCGCCCTCCCGGCGGGTCGGGGTCACCATTCAATCGGCTCAGGCGTAGTCCTCGGCGTCCGGATCGGTCGTCTCCAGCTCGTAGCTGGCCGCGAGCATCGCGAGGCGGCCGATCACGCCGTACATGTAGAAGCGGTTGGGCGCGCTGGCGCCGGGCTTCTCGCCGGGCGCGGGCAGGTGCGACGAGTGCGCGAAGGCCAGCGGCACGAAGCTCGATCCCGGCGCGTTGAGGTTCTCGTCCTCGGCCCGGTCGGCATGCACGCGGTAGAAGCCGCCGACGACGTAGCGGTCCATCATGTAGACGACCGGCTCGGCCACCGCCTCGTGCATGCGCTCGTGCGTCACGACGCCTTCCTGCACCAGCACCTGCGACAGCGCGGGCACGCCTTCCAGCTTCGCCAGCTTGTCGCGCGCCTTGATCGCGAGCACGTCCAGGTCCTTGGCGTCGCGGATCGTCATCACGCCCAGGCCGTGCGTGCCGGCGTCCGGCTTGACGATGACGAAAGGCTTCTCCTGGATGCCGTATTCCTTGTACTTGCGGCGCGTGCGCGTCAGCGTCGCGTCGACCTGCGCCTGCAGCGCGTCCAGGCCGGCGCCGGTCGCGAAGTCCAGCCCGTCCACCGCCACCGAGTGCGGATAGATCAGCCACGGGTCCATGCCCAGCAGCTTGGCGAACTTCTTGGAGACTTCCTCGTAGGCGCGGAAGTGCTGGCTCTTGCGGCGCTGCCCCCAGCCGGCGTGCAGCGGCGGCAGCAGGTACTGCTCGTGCAGGTGCTTGAGCACGTCCGGCGTGCCCGCCGACAGGTCGTCGTTCAGCAGGATGGTGCAGGGATCGAAGTCCTTGAGCATCAGCCGCGAGCGCTGGCGGATCAGCGGCTCCAGCGTCAGCGAGTTGCCGTCCGGCAGCGCCACCGTCGTGGGTTCCTTGACCGACTCGTCCAGCGAGCCCAGCCGCACGTTCAGCCCCGCCATCGAGAAGATGCGGACCAGCGTCGCCAGGTTGGACAGGTAGAAGCTGCCGCGGTTCTTCGCTTCCGGGACCAGCAGCAGGTTCTTGGCCTCGGGGCAGATCTTCTCGATCGCCGCCATCGCCGCCTGCACGGCCAGCGGCAGCATCTCGGGCGTCAGGTTGTTGAAGCCGCCCGGGAACAGGTTGGTGTCCACCGGCGCCAGCTTGAAGCCGGCGTTGCGCAGGTCCACCGAGGTGTAGAACGGGGGCGTGTGCTCCATCCATTCGAGCCGGAACCAGCGTTCGATCGCCGGCATCGACTCGAGCACGCGCTGCTCCAGTTCATTGATGGGGCCGGTCAGGGCGGTGATGAGGTGAGGGACCATGATGAGCGGGCGCCTGGACAGCCGGGGGGCGGTGTTCCGATTCTAGGCACGCCCACATTGGGGTTACTCGCGCCTTCTCAAGGGGGCCTCAAAAACTGCCGTACCCTCCCCCGCCGGGCGTGCGGATGATGAAGACGTCGCCCGGCGCCATCGGCACCTGGCCGATGTGGCCCAGAGTTTCGATCCGGCCATCGGCGCGCTCGACGAGGTTCTCCCCGACCGCCCCCGCCTGCCCGCCGGCCATGCCGAAGGCGCCCGAGGTCCGCCCGTTGCTCAGGATGGAGGCCGTCATCGGCGTCAGGAACCGGACGCGACGCTCGCCCCCTTCCCCGCCCCGCCAGCGTCCGGCACCGGCCGACCCCTGACGAATGGCATAGCTGTCCAGCCGCACCGGGAAGCGGAACTCCAGCACCTCGGGATCGGTGAGCCGGGAGTTCGTCATGTGCGTCTGCACGACCGAGGTCCCGTCGAAGCCCGGCCCGGCGCCGGAGCCGCCGGAGATCGTCTCGTAGTACTGGTGGGTCGCGTCGCCGAAGGTGAAGTTGTTCATCGTGCATTGCCCGGCCGCCATCACGCCCAGCGCGCCGTACAGCGCGTTGGTCACGCACTGCGAGGTCTCCACGTTGCCCGCGACCACCGCCGCCGGGAAGCGCGGATTGAGCATGCAGCCCTCGGGCACGATGACGTCGATGGGCTTGAGGCAGCCCGCGTTCAGCGGGATGGCGTCGTCCACCAGCGTGCGGAACACGTAGAGCACGGCCGCCATGGTGATCGACTTCGGCGCGTTGAAGTTGTTCGGCTGCTGCGCGCTGGTGCCGGTGAAATCGACCGTGGCGCGCCGCGCCGCCGCGTCCACGGTCACCGCGACCTGGATGCGCGCGCCGTTGTCCAGCGGCAGCGTGAAGGCGCCGTCCTTCAGCACCGAGATCACGCGCCGCACCGAGGCCTCGGCGTTGTCCTGCACATGCTGCATGTAGGCGGCCACGGTGTCGCGGCCGAACTGGGCCACCATGGCCTGCAGCTCCTGCACGCCTTTCTCGTTGGCGGCCACCTGGGCGCGCAGGTCGGCGAGGTT
>NZ_DASVNZ010000176.1:0-3440 GCF_036486225.1 Roseateles sp.
GGGCGCGGGCGCTGCGCCGTCGGCCGCGGGGTCCCGCGTCGCGCGCTGTACATGGCGGTTCAGCAGCTCGCGGTCGCGCGTCGTCAGCTGCGAGGCCGCGACGACGATCACCGGGATCGCCGCCGTCAGCGGGTCGCGCTGCAGCGCCTCGACGACGCCGATGCCGTCGACCTCCGTCATCAGCAGGTCCAGCACGATCAGGTCGGGCACGTGGCGGCGCGCCAGCTCGATGCCTTCCTTGCCGCCCGTCGCGCGCAGCACCGAGAAGCCCGGCTGCGACAGGTGCGCGCTGAGCGACTGCAGGTCGCCCGGCGCGTCGCTGATCGCCAGCACCAGGAACTTGCGCGTGGCCGTCGGCTTGAAGCCGAGCATCTCCAGCTCCTTGCTCAGCGCCTTGCGCGAGACCGGCTTGTGCAGCACCGCCGACGCGCCCAGCGACAGCGCGACCTCCTGCCCCGCGTCCACCGACACCACCACCACCGGGATGTGCGCCCAGCCCGGCAGGTTCTTCAGGCGCGACAGCAGCTCCCAGCCGTCCAGCCCGCCGGGCAGGTTGACCTCCAGCGTGATCAGGTCGGGCCGCAGCTGCGGCGCGAGTTCCAGCGCCGCCTCGGCCGAGGCCACGTGGCGCACGCGGAAGCCCGCCGCGTTCAGCTGCGTCTGCATCAGCGCCGCGGCCGGCTCGTTGTGCTCGATCACCAGCGCGAGCGGGCGCGCGCCGGGCTCGTCCGGCAGGATGACGTCGGGCACCACCGGGTCGCGCCACGGCAGCCAGCAGGTGAAGCAGCTGCCCTTGTCCGGCGCGCTGCTCACCGCCACCGCGCCGCCGTGCAGCTGCACCAGGCGCGCCACCGTCGCCAGGCCCAGGCCGGTGCCTTCGACCTTGTGCGTCAGCACGTTGCGGACCTGGTTGAAAGGCTGGAAGAGCTTGTCCAGTCCCTCCGGCGGGATGCCGATGCCGCTGTCGGTGACGCTGATCTGGATGAACTCGCCGTACTCGCTGTCCGGCAGCTCCGAGCGCCGCCCGTCCGGGAAGCCCGGCAGCGCCTCCCGGGCGCGGATCCGCGTCACGCGGCGCGCCTCGAGCCGGATGTTGCCGCCCTTGGGCGTGAACTTCGCGGCGTTGGACAGCAGGTTGTAGATGATCTGCCGCAGCCGGCGGCGGTCGACGCACAGCCGCTGGTTGCCGCCGACGCCGAAGAAGTCCATCTGGATGCGGTTCAGCCGCGCGCGCTCCTGGACGATGGTCAGCGCGTCGCGCAGCAGCTCGTCGAGGTCGACCGGCTCGATGTCCAGGTCGACCCGGCCGGCCTCGATCTTGGCCATGTCCAGCAGGTCGTTGACCAGCGACAGCAGATGCTGCCCCGCGTTGTGGATGTGGTTGCAGAACTCGGACTGGCGATCGCTGACCGGCCCGGCCGCGCCGTCGCGCATCAGTTGCGCGAAGCCGATGACGGCGTTCAGCGGCGTGCGCAGCTCGTGCGACATGGTCGACAGGAAGGCGGTCTTGGCGCTGCTGGCGCGGCTCAGCTCGGCGTTGAGCTGCTCCAGCGCGTCGTTGCGCTGCTGCAGCACGGCCAGCAGCTCGGCGCGGCTGTCGGCCAGGTCGCGCGCGGCGCGCGCCTCGGCCGCCTCCATCGCACTGCTGTGCAGCTCGGCATGGACGCGGCGGGCCTCGTCCTCGAACTGCTTGCGGCGCAGCTGCGCGCGCAGCCGCGCCTTGAGCAGCTCGACCTCGCCGTTGGCCTTGACGACGTAGTCGTCGGCGCCGGCCTCGAGCCCGGCCAGCATCGACGCGCGCCCCTCGAAGGCGGTGAGCAGCACCACCGGGATGTCGCGCAGGGCCGGCGCGGCCTTGATGCGCCGGCAGGTCTCCAGCCCGCCGATGCCGGGCATCTGCACGTCGAGCAGCACCGCGTCCACCGGCTGCACCGCCAGCAGCTCCAGCGCCAGCTCGCCGGTGCCGGCCGCGATCACGTCGTAGCCGTCGTCGCGCAGCGTGGCGCCCAGCTCCGCCAGCACGTTGGCGCTGTCGTCGACCAGCAGCAGGCGCTTGGGGCCGGACAGGCTCGCGCCCTGTTCGGGCAGGCTGGACTTGGCGCTGCGCAGCATCGCGGCGACGCGCGCCAGGATCAGGTCCACGTCGTCCTGCTTGCGCGCGAACGCGTCGGCGCCCGCTTCCAGCGCGCGCAGCTCCGCTTCCGGTCCCTCGTCCGCGGTCAGCAGCAGGCAGGGCGTGTGGCGCAACGCCGGGTCCAGCCGCAGGCGGCGGATCACCGCGGCGCCGTCGATGCCCGGCATGTGCTGGTCCACGATCACCGCGTTGGGCCGCAGCGCCGCGGCCTGGCGCAGGCCTTCCTCGCCGTGCGCGGCCATGTAGATGTCGTAGCCGTGCGGTTCCAACGCATCGCACAGCGCTTCGCGGAAGGTCTCGCTGTCGTCGATCAGCAGCACCGAGGCGACCGGCGGCTCCGGCGTCAGCACGCGGGCCTGGCGCTGGCGCACCAGCTCGCGGGCGCGGTCGACGACGTAGGTGCGGTCGTAGGGCTTGCCGACGTATTCGTCCGCGCCGTGCGCGATGCCGCGCAGCCGGTCGCCGGCCAGCGAGGCGTTGGACAGGATCAGCACGACGCACTCGCCGCCGCCCTGGGGCGTCGCGCGCAGTTCGGCCAGCCAGCTGCCGCCGTCGCCGTCGGGCAGCTGGTTGTCCAGCAGGACCAGCGCCGGCATGGCCTCGGCCAGCGCGGCCCGGGCCTGCGCCAGCGTCGCGCATTCGACGCAGTCGAAACCGGCGTCCTCGAGCGCCTCCCGCAGGTCCATCCGGACCGTCAGGCTGTCCTCGACGATGAGGGTTCTCTTGTTCATGTGTGGGCTCCTCCCCAGGCCAAACCGCTCAAGCCCAACAGGGCGGGGCCGATGTCGGCCAGCGGCAGGACGCGCTCGGCGGCGCCCAGCTGGGCGGCCTCCCGCGGCATGCCGTAGACCATCGAACTGGCTTCATCCTGCGCCAGCGTCGCGCCGCCGGCGCGACGGATCGCGAGCAGGCCCAACGCCCCGTCGCGTCCCATGCCGGTCAGCAGCGCCGCCGCGACGCCCGGCCCGATCTCCGCGGCCAGCGATTCGAAGAGCTCGTCCACCGACGGCCGGCAGGAATGCCGCGGCGCCGCATGGCTGAGCTCGAGTTGTCCGCCGCGCACGATCAGGTGCACGTCCGGCGGCGCCAGCACGACCTGGCCCGCGAGGTCGCGCAGCCGCTCGCCGCCCTGGGCGTAGCGCACGCGGTGCGGCGTCTGCGCGTCCAGCCATTCGGCGAAGCCGCGGCTGAAGACGGCGTTGATGTGCATCACGATCAGCACCGGCAGCGGCGCGGGCGCGGGCAGCGCCTGCAGCACCTTCATCAGCGCGCCCGGACCGCCCGTGGAGGCGCCCAGCGCCAGCAC
>NZ_DASVNZ010000178.1:0-7631 GCF_036486225.1 Roseateles sp.
GCTGATGGCCTACGCGGCGGAGGAAGTCGGCCTGCGCGGCTCGCAGGAGATCGCCAACAGCTTCGCCGCGGCCAACACCAACGTGGTCGGCGTGCTGCAGCTGGACATGACCAACTACAAGGGCGCGGTCAACGACATCTACATCTTCACCGACTACACGGACAGTGCGCAGAACACCTTCCTCACCAACGTGATCGCGACCTACCTGCCGACGCTGCGCGTGGGCACGGACCGCTGCGGCTACGCGTGTTCGGACCACGCGTCGTGGAACGCCAAGGGCTTCTTCGCCAGCATGCCTTTCGAGTCGAGCTTCAGCGCGGACAACCCCAACATCCACACGGCCAACGACACCTACGCCAACATGGGCAGCCAGGCGGATCATTCGCTGAAGTTCGCGCGCATGGCCGCGGCGTACGCGGTGGAACTGGGCAGCGACGGCCCCGGCACGCCGCCGCCGACGGACAAGACCGAGAACTTCAGCGGCAGCCTGGCGCGCGGTGCGAGCAAGAGCTTCGGCCCGTTCAAGGTGGCCAACGGCGGCAGCCTCGCGGCCAGCACGACCGGCACCGGCGACATCGACCTCTACGTCCGCAAGAGCGCGGTGCCGACGACGAGCACCTACACCTGCCGGTCCAACGGCTCGACGGCAACCGAGGGTTGCAGCGTGACCATGACGGCGAACGGCGACGTGTACGTGCTGGTCTACGGCTACTCGGCCGGCAATTACCAGCTGAAGGTCACGTACCGGCCGCAGTGAAGCAGTTCCGCAGCCACTTCCCGGCGGCGTCGTTCTGCGATCGCGGGTGCCACGCCATCGCGAGCCGGAACGGCGCCAGCTCGAACGGGAGTTCGAGCAGCTCGACGAAGGACTCGTAGCGCTGCAGCAGCTGCCGCGGCAGCGTCGTCACGAGGTCCGTCTGCGACAGCACCAGCGCGACCTGGTTGTAGCTGGGCACCGCCGCGGTGACGCGGCGGTGCCGGCCCAGCTTGGCCAGCACGTCGTCGACGGACGATGAGAACTCGCCCTTCGCGGACACGATGACGTGGCCGAGATCGCAGTATTCATCGAGCTTCGGCGGCCTGGCTCCGCGCGGATGACCGCGGCGCTGCGCCAGCGCGAAGTCGGCGCTCAGCAGGAAACGCGCTTTCAGCGTCTCCGGCATCTTGTCGATGTCGCCGAGGTAGAGGTCCACCTCGCCGCGCGCCATGCGCTCGACGATGCCGACGTCGTAGGGCGGCACGACGGCCATCTTCAGGTCGGGATTGCCGTGGCGCATCACCTCGGCCATCACGTCGAGCGCCAGGATCGTGAACACGCTGTCGTTGGCCGCGACCGTGAAGGTCCGCGCCGACGTCGCCGGATCGAAATCGTGCGGCTGCGCCACGGCCTCGCGCAACTGCGAAAGCGCCTGCGCGAGCGCGGGGCGCAGCGCCAGCGCGCGCTCCGTCGCGACCATGCCGCGGCCGGTCTCCGACGGCACCAGCAGCGGATCCTGGAACAGCTCGCGCAGCTTCGCCAGATGCCCCGACAGCGTCGGCTGGCTGATGTGCATGCGCTGCGCGGCGCGCGTGACATTGAGCTCGTCGAGCAGCGTATCCAGCGAGATCAGCAGGTGCAGATCCGAACGTCTCATATCCACGATTCCGATACCTCCCATCGAATCTGACGACTCACACCCATCGCCGCGCCGGTCCTACGCTTCGCTTCCTCTGAAGCCAGAACCACCCCGGAACGCTCATGTCGTCCAGCATCGATTTCTACTACCACCCGACGCCGAACCCGTCGAAGGTCGCATTATTCCTGGAGGAAAGCGGCCTTGACTACCGACTTCTTCCGATCGACATCGCCAAAGGCGAACAGCACGGAGCGTCCTTCCGCGCCGTGAATCCGAACGGCAAGGTGCCCGCCCTCGTGGACCAAGGCATCGCCATCTTTGATAGCTCGGCGATCCTCCTGCACCTCGCCCGCAAGACCGGGCGATTCAACGGCGATCCGTCCGACGCCGGCCAGGCGGAGCTGCTGTCATGGCTGATGTTCATCGCCTCGGGCGTCGGCCCGTTCACCGGACAGGCCATCCACTTCACCCACTACGCGCCCGCCGGCGAGGCCTACGGCGCGCATCGCTACCGCTTCGAGGCGGACCGCCACTGGGCGATCGTGGAGGCGCGACTGGCCTCCCACCGCTACATGCTCGGCGACGAGTACTCCCTCGTCGACATGGCGCTGTGGGGCTGGTGCCGCGGCTTGCAGTACCTGCTCGGTCCTGAAGCGTGGGCCCGTTATCCCAACGTGGCCCGGCTGTTCAACGACATCAACGAACGCCCCGCCGCACAACGCGTCGCCGCCCTGCCGGCGCGCTTCGACTTCAAGCAGGACACCGACGCGCAGACGCGCGCCAGCCTGTTCACGCACGGACTGCCGACCGCCGCGACATGAGCCCTCCGCCTTCCCCTGTCCGCTCCGGGCTTGACCCGGACCGCGGCCTCCATTCCGACCTCGACTGCCACAAGACCATGATGAATCGTTCCTTCCTCACCCTGACCCTGGCCATCGCCGCCGCCTTCGCCACCGTGGCGCCCGCGGTCCATGCGGAGGGTGGCGCCGCGCCCAAGCTCAGCCACATCCAGGCGGGCTACCAGCACTTCAAGATCGGTGCGTTCGAAGTCATCGCGCTGTCGGACGGCACGCTGCCCATCCCCACGCAGCAGGTGCTCAAGGGCATCAGCGCCGACGAGGTCGCGGCGCGACTCGCCAGGACCTACCAGGGCACCGAGGTCGACGCCTCGATCAACGCCTACCTGATCAAGGCCGGCGACCGCCTGGTGATGATCGACGCCGGCACCGGCGAACTCTACGGCCCGACGCTCAACAAGATCAGCGCGAGCCTGAAGAGCGCCGGCTACGCGCCGGAGCAGATCACCGACATCCTCATCACGCACATCCACACGGACCACACCGGCGGCCTGATGGACGGCTCACGCCTCGTCTTCCCGAACGCGACGCTGCACCTCGAGCGCAAGGAACTCGACTACTGGCTGGGCGCCGGCCAGCGCGACCGCGCGCCGCAGGCGCTGAAGGTCTACTTCGACCAGGCCGCGGCGAAGGTCCAACCCTACGTCGACGCGGGCCGGGTGAAGGCCTTCAGCGGCGAGACGACGCTCTTCCCGGGCCTCCGCTCGCTGCCCGCGCCGGGCCACACGCCGGGCCACAGCTTCTACGTGCTGGAGAGCCAGGGCGAGAAGCTGGTGTTCTGGGGCGACCTGCTCCACGTGGCCGACGTCCAGTTGCCCAGGCCCGACGTGACCGTCGCCTTCGACGTCGATCCGAAGGCCGCGGCGGCCACGCGCAAGCTGGCCTTCGCCGATGCGCTCAAGGGCCGCTACTGGGTCGCGGGGGATCACGTCACCTTCCCCGGCGTCGGGCACCTGCAGGCCGACGGCAAGGGCTACCGCTGGATCCCGATGCCCTACGTCAACGACCACCACGAGACGAAGTGAGCGCGCGGGCTCCCGGGAGGGGCTCATCCGTGCTACATTAGCCGGATAGATTCGCACAAGACCTTTCTTCTGAGGTCTTCTCTGCAGCCCCCGCCGGTCCTCCCCGGACCCGCCTCGCGAGCGGCTGCTTCAGCAACACCCCCCCGCTGCAAGCTCTTGAGTGTCTCTGTCCCGGCCCGCATCCGTGCGCCGGGTTTTTCCTGTCATTCATTCCAAAGGAAACAACATGACGACCAAGACCGGCACCGTGAAGTGGTTCAGCGACGACAAGGGCTTCGGCTTCATCACCCCGACCGACGGCTCCAAGGACCTGTTCGCCCACCACAGCGAAATCCAGAGCTCGGGCGGCTTCCGCACCCTGGCCGAAGGCGCCAAGGTCGAGTTCGAGACCAAGGACGGCCCGAAGGGCCCGCAAGCCTCCAGCATCCGCGTCATCTGAACGCAGACTGAGTGAGCCCTCAGGCGAGCCTCCCCGGAGGCGCGCCTGACCGCTTCACAGCTTCCACCCGTCGCTGAGCAGCGACGGGTCGAGCTCTCTCCGGATCGCCTGCGCAGCCGCCTCGCGATCATCGGCGACGCCCTCCACGTGGAGCACCCTCCGCGTCGGCAATCCGGGCCGCTGATAGATGACCGCCCCGACGTCCGTCGCCGGCGCCGTCACGAACACCAGATCAAACGAATCGATCCGCAGGCCGCCGATGTTGGCCAGACGCGTCCGGATCAGCATGACGCCGCCCGTGCGGGGGCCGTCACGCCAGTTCCTGCCAGTAGATGCGCTCACCGTCCTCGGTGAGACACAAGGCCCCACCCCGCCATTCGAGCCAGCGCTGGCTCACGAGCCGGTCGATCAGCGGTTCGGGGATCTCGCTCGCGCGGCGCCGATGCAGCGCGTCCACGCATGTGCGCAGAGACGCCCGGAGTCCCTCCAGGTCCTGCAGTGCAGCCATTGCCCTACTCCTCGCGTTTCGTCGCGTATTCGTCGCGTTCCGCGCCACGACATGCGGCGCGAACAGAAGCGCCAAGCGATCACGGCGAGGACTTGCGACGCGTTCGAGACCTTCGAACGAGGCAAGGACTTCGGGATGACAACCTCACGGTCTATGGGCCGATAGTAGCGCAGCGGCCTTCGGGATCTGCAGGCCTCGAAGCCGCCCGCCTCACTGGCCTTCCTGGCCTGGCGGAACGGCAGGCAGCTCGATCCGGAATTCGGTGCCCGCCTCGCCGGTCTCGACATCGATGCGTCCACCGTGCGCCTCCACGATCGTGCGGCACACGAAGAGCCCGAGGCCCATGTTGCTCGCCGCCGGCGCGTCGGTGGTCCGGTGCACCATCGGCTCGAAGAGACTGCACCGCACCTCGTCAGGGATAGGCCGGCCTTCATTGCGCACCGACAAGTGCCGGAGGTCGGCGCGACCGCCCGCCGTCACGACGATGGGCCGACCCTCGGCCCCGTGCTGCACGGCGTTGCGCAGCAGGTTGGCGATGACGCGCGACAGCCGCTCGCCGTCCCACGAGCCGTCGTCCGGGGACTGCTGCAGCAACTCGACGACCAGGCCGGGATTGGCACCGCGCGCCTCGTCGATCGCCGCGGTCGCCAGCGCGCCCAGGCGCTGCGGCGCGCGCCGCAGGATCAGGTCGGCGCCAAGCCGGCTGCGGGCGTAGTCCTGGATGTCGTCGAGCATGTGCGTCATGCGCCGCGACGCCGCCGTGATGCGGGATGCCATCTTCTGCGTCAGATCGGCCGACAGTGGCGCTTTCGCCAGCAACTGGCTGCTCATTGAGATCGCGTCCAGCGGATTGCGCAGGTCGTGCCCGAGGATCGCCAGGAACAGATCGCGCGCACGCTCCTCGTCGAGCCGCTTCTGGTCGAGTTCGTCGGAGAGCGCGCGCAGCACCTCGCGCCGCCGCAGCAGCGCATGCAGGTTGGCGATCAGCACGTCCTCGTCGACCGGGCGCGTGAGGTAGGCGTCCGCGCCGCTCTCGAGCCCGTGGACCAGGTCCCGGTCCGCGACATGGATGCCGGAGACATGGATGATCGGCACCGACGCGGACGACTCCGACGCGCGCAGTTGGCGGCAGACTTCGAAGCCGCTGATGTCGGGCAGCATGACGTCCAGAATGATCGCGTCGACGCCGAGCCCGGCCATGGCCTGTCGCAGCGCCTCCGCGCCGTCCGGCGCCTCGATCACCGCGAACCCGGCCAGCTCCAGCCGACGCCGCAGCGCATAACGATGCGCGGCCTCGTCGTCGACGAGCAGGATCGTGCGCCTCCCGTGCGCCTGATGTGCGGCATCCATCCCTGTTTTCCTTGAAGGACTCCCTCGGGTCGACCCCGATGGGGACGCCGGAGTCCGAGCGCGAAGGGTAGCGCAACCCCGTGGATCGCGCGTCCCGGATTTACTCGTGTCCGCTGATGGCGTGCGGCACGTAGGGCGCTTCCAGCGCGGCGATCTCGTCGTCGGCCAGCGTCAAAGCCAAGGCTCCGACGGCGTCCTCCAGCTGCTCGATCTTCGAGGCACCGATGATGGGCGCCGTCACCTCCGGCTTCGCCAGCACCCATGCGAGGGCGACCTGCGCCATCTTCGCGCCACGCCGGGCCGCGAGGTCCTGCACGGCCTGGATGACCGGCCGATCCTGGTCACCCGACTTGTCGTAGAGCCGCTTGCCGACGTCGTCGGTCTGCAGCCGTTGCGTGGCGACGTCCGCCGGCCGGGTCAGACGACCCCGCGCCATGGGACTCCATGGAATCAAGCCGACGCCCTGATCCGCGCACAGCGGGATCATCTCGCGCTCTTCCTCGCGGTACAGCAGGTTGACGTGGTTCTGCATGCTCACGAACGGCGTCCAGCCGTTGCGGCGCGCCACCTCCTGCGCCTTCGCGAACTGCCACGCGTACATCGACGAGGCGCCGAGGTAACGCGCCCGGCCCGAGCGCACGACGTCGTTCAGTGCGCACATGGTTTCTTCGATCGGCGTGTCGTGATCCCAGCGATGGATCTGCAGCAGGTCGACGTAATCGGTGCCCAGGCGCGCGAGGCTGGCGTCGATCTCGGCGAGCACCTGCTTGCGCGACAGACCGCGGCGATGCTTGACGCCTTCCGGGGTCTCGTACGGGAAATACATCTTGGTCGCGAGCACGACCTCCTCGCGACGCGTCATCTCCTTGAGCAGCACGCCCACCATCTGCTCGGACGTGCCGCCGGAATAGCTGTTGGCGGTGTCGAAGAAGGTGATGCCGCTGTCGACCGCCTTGCGGAAGAGGTGGCGGGAGGTGTCGAGGTCCAGCGTCCAGCTGTGATTGCCGACGTCGGCGGCCCCGAAGGTCATGCATCCCAGGCACAGCCGCGAGACGTCCAGTCCCGTGTTGCCCAGCTTGGTGTACTTCATGCCTGCAGCTCCTGGTTGAACAATGCCGGCGCAGGATAGTCGACCATCGTGAATGGGAGACACTCGCCGACTTGATGACCCTCCCCGGATTCGGAGCATTCATGAGCACAGCGCGCTTCTATCCCATCGGCACTCCCGGCGTCCCGTGGGGCGACGCGGAACGCACCGCCTGGCGCGAGCGCCAGGTCGTGTCCCGGCGTTATCAGGACGATGTCGTCCCGCGCGTCGAGGCCCTGGCCGATCGCTTCGAGATCGTGCGTTACGGCGCGCTGACCTACGGCGCCGACGGCTACCCGCTGCTGGCACTGAAGAGCCGCGTCTGGGACCCGTCGCGCCCGGTGGCGCTGGTGACGGGCGGCGTGCACGGTTACGAGACCAGCGGCGTGCTGGGCGCGCTGCGCTTCGCCGAGGAACACGCCGAAGGCTTCGCGGATCGCGTGAATGTCATCGTCGCGCCGTGCGTGAGCCCGTGGGCCTACGAGCGCGTGTGCCGCTGGAACTACCACGCGGTCGATCCCAACCGGAACTTCGGCGCGCGCCGTGAGGCCGCGGAGTCGTCGGCGCTGATCGAGCTGCTGGCGCCTTACGCCGGGCAGTTCCTGCTGCACATCGACCTGCACGAGACGACCGACACCGACATCACCGAGTTCCGCCTGGCGCTGGCCGCCCGCGACGGCAAGCCGCTGGAAGCCGAGGAAGTGCCCGACGGCTTCTACCTGGTCGGCGACAGCGAGACGACCCGGCTC
>NZ_DASVNZ010000246.1:0-2640 GCF_036486225.1 Roseateles sp.
CCCGCCGCCGCAGCACCGGCTCCGGCCGCCGCTGCGCCTGCGCCGGCTGCATCGGCTCCCGCACCCGCCGCGGCTCCCGCTGCGCCGGCCCCGCAAGCCGCGACCTACACCGGCCCGGCCGAAGGCGAGTACGACGTGATCGTGCTCGGCAGCGGCCCCGGCGGCTATTCGGCTGCGTTCCGCGCGGCGGACCTGGGCCTCAAGGTCGCGATCGTCGAGCGTTACGCGACGCTGGGCGGCGTCTGCCTGAACGTCGGCTGCATCCCGTCCAAGGCGCTGCTGCACGTCGCGGCGGTGATGGACGAGGTCAAGCACTTCGCCGACCTGGGCGTCGAATTCGCCGCACCCAAGGTCGAGCTGCCCAAGCTGGCCGCGCACAAGTCCAAGGTCGTCGGCAAGCTCACGGGCGGCCTGACGATGATGGCCAAGATGCGCAAGGTCACCGTCGTGCGCGGCTACGGCACGCTGCTGGACGCCAACCACCTCTCGGTCGAGGAGACCAGCGGCGAGGCCCAGGAACGCACCGGCAAGACCCAGACGCTGAAGTTCCGCAAGATCATCATCGCCGCGGGTTCGCAGGCGGTGCGTCTGCCCTTCATGCCGAACGACCCGCGCGTGATCGACTCGACCGGCGCGCTCGAACTGACCAGCCAGCCCAAGCGCATGCTGATCGTCGGCGGCGGCATCATCGGCCTGGAAATGGGCACGGTGTACTCGACGCTGGGCGCGCGTCTGGACGTCGTGGAAATGCTGCCCACGCTGATGACCGGCGCGGACCGCGACCTGGTCAAGGTCTGGCAGAAGATGAACGCGCCGCGCTTCGACAACATCATGTTGAACACGAAGACGGTGGCCGCCGAAGCCACGCCCGAAGGCATCAAGGTGACCTTCGAAGGCGAGGGCGCCCCCAAGGAGCCGCAGGTCTACGACCTGGTGCTGCAGGCGGTGGGCCGTTCGCCCAACGGCAAGAAGATCGGCGCGGACAAGGCCGGCGTGGTCGTGAGCGATCGCGGCTTCATTCCGGTCGACGTGCAGATGCGCACCAACGTGCCCAACATCTTCGCCATCGGCGACATCGTCGGCCAGCCGATGCTGGCGCACAAGGCGGTGCATGAAGGCCACGTGGCCGCGGAAGTCATCGCCGGCGAACTGCTGGGCGACGACACGCTGGCCAAGTCGCGCTTCGATGCGCGCGTGATCCCGAGCGTCGCCTACACCGATCCGGAAGTGGCCTGGGTCGGCGTGACCGAGGACGAAGCCAAGGCGCGCGGCCTCAAGATCAAGAAGGGGCTGTTCCCGTGGACGGCGTCGGGGCGCGCGATCGCCAACGGCCGCGACGAGGGCTTCACCAAGCTGATCTTCGACGAGGAGACCCACCGCATCATCGGCGGCGGCATCGTCGGCACGCATGCGGGCGACATGATCGGCGAGATCGCCCTGGCGATCGAGATGGGCGCGGACGCGGTCGACATCGGCAAGACGATCCACCCGCATCCGACGCTGGGCGAATCGATCGGCATGGCCGCGGAAGTCGCGCACGGCTCGTGCACCGACCTGCCGCCGCCGCGCAAGTAAGCGCGGGCCGCGTCATCCACGCCGTTCAAGCCGTCCGACCAGCCCAGGCCACCCACGGAGCACCCGACCGGATGCTGGTTCTCGACGCCGCCGCCACCTCGCGCGCGCTGCCGTGGTCTCCCCTGATGGAGGAGATCGCGCTGGTCTGCCGCGAGCACCGCGACGGCCGGCTCACCTGCCCGCCGCGGCAGGTGCTGCCGCTGCGCCAGGACGGCGTGCTGCTGGTGATGCCCTGCCTGAGTGACACGCTGTCGATCACCAAGCTCGTCAGCGTGCACCCGCTCAACGCGGCGCTCGGCCTGCCGACGATCGCGGGCGAGGTGGTCGTGCTGGACAGTCGCACCGGTCAACGTCTGGCCGTGCTCGACGGTCCTGCATTGACCGCGCGCCGCACGGCGGCCGTCAGCATGCTGGCGCTGCAGCACCTGATCCGGAAGGCGCCTCGCCGCGCCCTGGTGGTCGGCGGCGGCGTGCAGGCGAGAGCCCACGTGGAGGCGCTCCAGGCGCTGCATCCGCAGGCGACGATCCACGTGCAAGGCCATCAGACGGTGCCAGGTTTTGTCGAGGAACTCGGCGTCGAGCCGCTCCCGGCCGAATCGCAGACGCGCCACGACTGGGACGTCATCGTGTGCGCGACCACCAGCCGTGTGCCGGTGCTGCGTCCTGGCGTCGGTGAAGGTGCGGTGGTGATCGGTGTCGGCGCGTTCCGCGACGACATGGTGGAGCTACCGCAGGAGCTGGTCCGCGGCGCGCAGATCTGGGTCGACGACCCGGTTGGTGCGCAGGCCGAGGCCGGCGACCTGATGGCGGCTGGTCGTTTCGAACCGCAGGATGCGATCGACGACCTCGTGCTGGGTCAGCGCCCTGTCGACGACGGTCGCACGCGGCTCTTCAAGAGTGTTGGTTGCGCGCGTTGGGACCTGGCTGCTGCCCGTGTGGCTGTCCGCGCCGCCTGACTGTCGCACGCCACCTCGACGCCCACCACGAGCTGGAGGCTTGCGGGGCCAGGGGGCCGGCCCGATTTGTGGAACATGTGACACGTATGAGGGCCGGCCCCCTGGCCCC
>NZ_DASVNZ010000291.1:0-2710 GCF_036486225.1 Roseateles sp.
CGCGTAGACCAGCATCCCCAACGAGCCGTCCAGCCAGCCCTGCCATTGCCGCAGCGTGTCCGCGTCGACGCGCGGCCCGCTGCCGGGACGGAGCAGTTCCCGCGAGCGGGCGACCGCCTGGCGCAGCGTCGCCACCGCCGCCGCGCCGTCGCCGGTCAGGCGCTCGACTTCGGAGCGCACCTGCAGCCGGTCGATCGTCAACGGCAGCCCGGGCTGCTGCTTGAGCGCCTCGGCCGCCAGCGCGTCGGCGCGGCTCCACGCACGCAGCATCACGTTCCGGTCCTGGCCGCCGTTGGCCAGGAAGTAGGTCTGACGCAGCGCGACGCCCGCGCGCGCGGCCGCGCTCAGTTGCCGATCGGCCAGCAGCGGCTCGCAAGCCGCCAGCGCGACGCCTGAGCTGCCCCAGGTGTACTCCGTGATCAGGTAGAGCCGGATCCAGCGCTCGCCGTCGGGCCGGCCGCGACCCAGCGCCATCAACGCCTTGGCGATCTCGATCTGGCGGGCGCGGTCCTCGATCCGTCGAGCGGCCGGCCACTGCCGCTGCAGCAACGCATACCGCGCGTCCGTCGCATCGGGCAGCGGCTCGGCGAGCAGGCGACGCGCCTCCTCGACGCCGAGCCCGCCCGCGAGGGCGTCCTGCGGATCCACCTCCTCGGCGGTCGCAGTGCCGGGCGCCTCCTCCTGCGCACTCACGCCCGGGGCGAGCGGCCCCAGTGCCGCGCAAGCGATCACCCACGCCGCCATCCGGCGTCCGAAGGGAGGTGTCGGCGCGCATCGACGCCGCGTCGGTGTCCGGCGCGTTCCCAACATCTTGTGCGGCTCCTGTCCGGCCTGCGCCGGGCTGGCAGCCATCCTAGGCGAAGGCCCGCAGGCCCCCAACACCGCGAGTGCGGTGTCGACGGGCCCTCCACGGCCCCTCATGCCCGGGCCCATCCTCGGCCCATCCCCCGCCGCTGACAGCCCCTGCGCACGAGGCGACGCGGCCTTGTCCGACAGACCGCTTCCGGCCTCGTCCCTTAAGGTGGATCAACGGCTCTCCGGCCAGCGATGGAGTTCGCCATGCGTTCCTTCCCGCACAGTCCCCACCCGCCTTCCGGACGGATGTTCCGGCACTCGAAGCACGCCTCGCCGCACCACGGCGCGCTGTTCTGGCTCGCACACGCGGCAGTCCTGCTGGGGCTGCTGCTGATCGCCACCGAGGTGTCGGCGCAGCAGGGCGCCGGCCTGCGCTCGCAATACGACCAGCTCGCGCCACAGCTGGCGCGCAGTCCGTTCCAGCGTCCGATCGTGCTGAGCTCGGCCGACGACACCGAGCGTCCCACAGGCGAGATGCACGCCATGGTCGAGCATCCGTTCGGCACGCTGTCCGGCGCGCTGCGCAACGCGGACGCCTGGTGCGACCTGCTGACCCTGCCGGCCAACGTCAAGCGCTGCGCCGTCGAGGACGACCAGGCGCCGGGCGCGACGCTGCACATGGCCGTGGGCCGCAAGTTCGACCAGCCCATCGAGGACGCCTACGCGCTCGACTTCCGCTTCCAGGTGCTGGCGGCGCAGCCGCAGTACCTGCTCGTGGAGATGAGCGCGAACAAGGGGCCGATGGGCACCAGCAACTACCGCCTGACGCTGGAGGCGGTGCCCATCGACGCGAAGCGTTCGTTCGTCCGGCTGCGCTATGCCTACGTGAACAACTTCGCCGCGCGCGTCGCGACCAGCGCCTACCTGTCCACCTCGGGTCGCGACAAGGTCGGCTTCACCGTGGTCGGGCGCGACGGCGACGGCCAGCCGCGCTACGTCGGCGGCATCCAGGGCATCGCGGAGCGCAACACGATGCGCTATTTCCTGGCGATCGAGTCCTACCTCGACACGCTGCCGGCACCGCCGGAGCAGCGGCTCGACCGGCGTCTGCGCGACTGGTTCGCGGCCACCGAGCGGTATGCGCGCCAGCTCCACGAGCAATCGCTGGAGGAGTACGTCGCGATGAAGCACAAGGAGGCGCGCCGGCAGGTCGCCATCGCGCCGGGCGAATGAGGCCAGGGACGCTGCTGAAACTTCAGGGCGCGCCGCGCGCCGGCGACTCGATCTGGCGGGCGGCCCACTGCGCGCCGACCAGGATGGACGCCATCAGCCACAACGGCGCGGCCGCCACGCTCGCGGCGGCCAGCACGCCGAAGCCCAGCGGCATCGCGACGGTCGCCCCGTTGGCCGCCAGCATGCGCAGGCCGAGCGCCTGACCGTGCCGGTCGGGCGGCGTGACCTGGTGCATCGTCGCGAGCACCATGGGCTGCACCGCGCCGAGCGCCAACCCCAGCACCGCCGACCCGAGCATCAGTCCGAGCGTGCCGGGCAGCCACGCGTAGACCAGGAGCGTGACCGTCGCCACCGCCATCGCGGCGCGCAGCGCCTTCACATCGTCGATCCGATGCGCCCAACGCACGATGGCCAGGCGGACCAGCGTCGCCGCCGCCGCGAAGCTGCCCAGCACCAGACCGATGCTGGAGGCGGACAGTCCCTTCGCGTGGCCGACCACGGGCACGACGAAGCTGTGGGCGTCCCAGCACGAGGACATCGCGACGTTGACGATCAGCAGGTTGCGCAGGCCGCGGTCCTTGAGCAGGTCCCAGGCGGGACGCGGCTTGGCGCCGGTCGCCGCAGGCGCAGGGGCGTGGCGCGGCACGCGGCGCGCGATCGCCCAGGCCGCGAGCGGCAGCAG
>NZ_DASVNZ010000294.1:0-2085 GCF_036486225.1 Roseateles sp.
CCGGCCTTGCTGGCGATGCTCGCGTTCGGCGACCGCGCCAAGGCCACCTCGGCCGCGGCGATCGCCGACCTGAAGGCGCTGGGCCTGCGCACGCTGATGCTCAGCGGCGACAACGCCGCCGCCGCGAAGGCCACCGCCGAAGCGCTGGGCATCGACGAGGTGCGCGCCGAGCTGCTGCCCGAGGACAAGGCCCGTATCGTGGCGGAACTGCGCGCCGACGGCACGCACGTGGCGATGGTGGGCGACGGCATCAACGACGCGCCGGCGCTGGCCGCCGCGGACGTAGGCCTGGCGATGGGCGGCGGCACGGACGTGGCGATGGAAGCGGCCGGCATCACGCTGATGCGCGGCGATCCGCGCCTGGTCGCCGAGGCGATCGCGCTGTCGCGCGCCACGGTCGCGAAGATCCGCCAGAACCTGTTCTGGGCCTTCATCTACAACCTGCTGGGTGTGCCGCTGGCGGCGCTGGGCCTGCTGAGCCCGGTGATCGCCGGTGCGGCGATGGCGCTGTCCAGCGTCTCGGTGCTGGGCAACGCGCTGCTGCTCAAGCGCTGGAAGGGATCCGCACGATGACCTCACCGCTGACCCCACCGCTGACCATTGGCCAGGCGGCCGAGCGCTCCGGCGTGTCGCCCAAGATGCTGCGTCACTACGAGTCGCTGGGCCTGCTGCCGCCGGTGGCGCGCACCGAGGCGGGTTACCGTCTCTACGGCGAGAAGGAGGTGCACACGCTGCGCTTCATCCGCCGCGCGCGCGACCTGGGCTTCTCGATGGCGGAGATCGCCGAGCTGGTCAAGCTCTGGCAGAACCGCCGCCGCGCCAGCGGCCAGGTCAAGCGCATCGCGGAGACCCACATCGCCGACCTCGACCGCCGCATGGCCGAGATGCAGGCCATGCGACGCGCGCTGGCCGAGCTCGCACACTGCTGCCACGGCGACGACCGCCCCGATTGCCCCATCCTCGACGACCTCGCACAAGGAGCCACGCCATGAGCGCCCCCCACGATCCCACGGCCGATCCGCACGCCGATCCTGTCCCTGCCCGTTGGGAGCGCATCGCCGCCCACCTCGGCAATGTCGGCGGCCTGACGATCCGGCGCGCGGTGCCGACACCGAAGCGCCGCATGATCGCCGCGTGGTGCTTCCTGGATCACGCCGGCCCCGCCGACCTGACGCCGGACAACGCCATGCGCGTCGGCCCGCATCCGCACACCGGCCTGCAGACCTTCAGCTGGATGATCGAGGGCGAGGTGCTGCACCGCGACAGCCTGGGCTCCAAGCAGATGCTGCGACCCGGTCAGGTGAACCTCATGACCGCGGGCCAGGGCATCAGCCACACGGAGGAGTCGCAGTCCGACCGCCTGCAGCTGGCGCAGTTGTGGATCGCCCTGCCCGACGCGGTCCGGCATCGCGAGCCGGCCTTCGAGCACTTCCCCGATCTGCCGTCGTTCGCGACCGGCGGCTTCGACACGATGCTGCTGGTCGGCGAGTTCGGCGGTCATCGCTCGCCGGTGCCCAGCCACACGCCGCTGCTGGGCGTCGACTTGAGCGCCGCGCGCGCCGCCGAGGCGACGATCCCGCTGCACCCGGACCATGAATACGGGCTGATGGTGCTCGAAGGTGATCTCTCGGTGACGCTCGACGGCGAGTCCACCGGCGCCAGCCAGCCCGGCGAACTGCTCTACATCGCGCCGGGCGCGCAGTCGCTGAAGCTGCTGTCCGGCGGCGGCAAGAGCCGCGCGCTCCTGCTGGGCGGCCCGCCGTTCGGCGAGCCGGTGCTGCTGTTCTGGAATTTCGTCGGCCGCACCCGCGAGGAGATGCAGGTCTACGCCGAGGAATGGAACAGCCGCGAGGACGGCGGCCGGTTCGGCGAGGTGCGCGGCTTCGACGGACCGCGCCTGCTGGCGCCGGTCGTGCCGGCGCTCAAAACGCCTCGTTAGGCGGACTCACCGTGGACGACGGCATCGGCGAGACCGCTGCGGGCTCGGGGATCCACGCCCGCGCCCAGCGGCGCGCACGATCGCTGGCTATCCATCCGCACCGCGCCGCAGCGTCGACGACGCCGGCATAGGCCCACGCCGCGGCG
>NZ_DASVNZ010000307.1:0-20920 GCF_036486225.1 Roseateles sp.
ACCGGCACCGGTGAAGCCTTCATCCGCGCCGCCGCGGCGCACGAGGTCGGCGCGCTGATGCGCATCGGCGGCCTGCCGCTGGCGGACGCCTGCGCCCGCGTCGTGTTCGAGGAACTGCCGGCGGTGGGCGGCGACGGCGGATTGATCGCGGTCGACAATCTGGGCAACGTTTGGCTCGGTTTCAACACTGAGGGCATGTACCGCGGCTGGGTCGAGGCGGGCGGTGTGCCGGTCGTCGGCGTCTACCGGAACGAATGAGCCGGTGTCGCGCCGCCGCCCGCCGCCCAGCCGCGCGGCGATGTTATGGTGCTCGCCGCATTGATTGGCAATGAGCTGCTGGCCGCGTGGCGCCGCCCCGCAGCTTCTATGAGTGGAGAGATGTCGCTGTGATTCCGTCGCTGCAATCCGAAGGGCTGGTCCTGGCCGAGGTCAACGGCTGCCTGGGCCTGATCACCTTGAACCGTCCGCAGGCGCTCAACGCGCTGACGCTGCCCATGATCCGCGACCTGACCGCGCTGCTGACGGCGTGGGCGAAGAATCCCGCGATCCAGGCGGTCGCGCTGATCGGCGCCTGCCGGGAGGGCAAACCCGCGGCGTTCTGCGCCGGAGGCGACATCCGTTTCTTCCATCAGGCGGCGCTGGCCGGCGGTGACGCGATGAAGGCGCTGGACGCGTTCTTCACCGAGGAATACGCGCTCAACCACCTGATCCACGAGTTCCCCAAACCCTGCATCGCGTTGATGGACGGCGTCGTGATGGGCGGCGGGATGGGCATCAGCCAGGGCGCGCGGCTGCGCGTGCTGACGGAGCACTCCAGGCTGGCGATGCCCGAGACCAACATCGGTCTGTTCCCTGACGTGGGCGGCGGCTACTTCCTGTCGCGCTGCCCCGGCCACAGCGGCGAATGGCTGGCGCTGACCGGACAGGTCATCGGCGCGGGCGACGCGATCGAGCTCGGCCTGGGCGACGTCTTCGTCCGGAGCAGCGAACTGCCGGCGATCGTCGAGGCCCTGCGGACCGGCGTGCAGGACAACGCCGAGCACGTGGTCGCGACGGTGATGGAGCGCGTGGACCTGGCGCCGGCTGCCGAGCACTGGAACGCGCGCGCGCAGATCAACCGGCACTTCTCGGCGGCCTCGGTGCCGGCGCTGTTCGCCTCGCTGGAAGCGGACGCCGATCCCTGGGCGCAGCAGACGCTGGCGACGCTGAACCGGCGTTCGCCGCTGATGATGGCGGTCACGCTGGAGCAGGTCCGACGCGCAGCGACGATGAGCCTGGCCGACGACCTGCGCATGGAGCGAGATCTGGTGCACCACTGCTTCCACCTGCGGCCCGGCGCGGCCAGCGAGACGGTGGAGGGCGTGCGCGCGCTGGCGGTCGACAAGGACCATGCGCCGAAATGGAACCCGGCCCGCGTGGAGGACGTGACGCGCGCCGACGTCGAGGCCTTCTTCCGGAGCCCGTGGAAGCCTTCCGAGCATCCGCTGCGCGCGCTCGACTGAGCGAAGGTCCACGGATCGCCCGCGCTGTCCCTCGAGGGAGTGACGGGCAACACCCGACCCCGCGTTTTCAGAGAATCTTCACAACGCCTTCCTAGAGTCGCCGGTCTTCGCACGCCATGTGCGAGTTGATGTCGGAGCGACGGACGGATGACGATCAGGCGAGGGCCCAGGGCCGCGAACAGGACGCGCGTAGGCGCGATGGTGTTGGCGGTCTGCGGCCCCGCGTGTGCCCAGATATCAGGGATCGTCGCCAAGGAGGAGCCGGTCACGCTCGATCGCGTCGAGCTCAACGGCCGCCACTACGACAACGCCATCGGCACGACGGACGCCGCCTCGCAGGGGGCGGTGCGCGCCGAGCTGCTGAAGAGCCGCCCGGCGCTGCGCCCGGGCGAGGTGCTCGAATTCGTGCCGGGGCTGATCGTCACGCAGCACAGCGGGGACGGAAAGGCGAACCAGTATTTCCTGCGCGGCTTCAACCTCGACCACGGCACCGACTTCGCCACGACGGTCATGGGACTGCCGGTCAACATGCCCAGCCACGCGCACGGGCAGGGCTACTCGGACCTCAACTTCCTGATCCCCGAACTGGTCGAGCGCATCGACTACCGCAAGGGCCCGTACTTCGCCGGCAACGGCGACTTCGCGGCGGCGGGGTCGGCGGACATCGGCTACTTCCGCCAGCTCGACGATCCGTTCGTCGCGTTGACCTTGGGGGAGGGCAAATACCGGCGCGGTCTGGCGGCGGGGTCGACGGACATCGGCGGCGGCATGCAGCTGCTCGGTGCCGTCGAGGCGATGCGCAATGACGGTCCCTGGAAGCTGCCCGAGGATCTGAACCGTCGCAACATCGTGCTGAGCCTGTCGGGCGGCACCGGCGGAGCGCGTGGCGCGAACGGCGACCGCTGGCGCGTCGGGCTGATGGACTATCGCGCGGACTGGACCTCGACGGACCAGGTGCCGCAGCGCCTGATCGATGCCGGCACCTTCAATGGCCGGCCGTTCGGCCGCTTCGATGCGGTCGATCCGAGCGACGGCGGCGACACGCGCCGCAGCAGCCTGTCCGCCGATTGGCAGCGCGACGCCGATGGCTCGAGCACGCGCCTGGCCGCCTATGCGATGGCCTACGAACTGGCGCTGTACTCCAACTTCACCTACGCGATGGAGCGTCCCGAGGCCGGCGACCAGTTCGCGCAGAAGGACGACCGCAAGGTCTACGGTCTGAGCGGCAGTCACGCGTTCGATCACACACTGGTCGGCCTGCCGGCGCGCTCGGAGTTCGGTTTCCAGGTGCGACAGGACCGGGCGCGCGTCGGGCTCTTCAACACGGTGGCGCGCGCGGTCGTCGACCCGGCGACCGATACGACGCGCGACGACGATGTGCGCGAAACGATGTCCGGCGTCTACGGTCAGACCAGTGTCGAACTCGCGCCGTGGGCGCGCGCCGTGATCGGCGTGCGCGCGGACCAGGGGCGCTTCCGCGTGGACCATCGCGCGGGCGAAGGCAACTCCGGCAACGCGCGCGATACGCTGGTGTCGCCGAAGTTCTCGCTGGTGCTGGGACCGTGGGCGAAGACGGAGTTCTTCGTCAACGCCGGCCGCGGCTTCCACAGCAACGACGCGCGGGGCGTGACCAGCGCGGTCGACCCCGCGCAGGGCCTGGTGAAGGCCAAGGGCTACGAGCTCGGCCTGCGCAGCGAGATCGTGCCGGGACTGCAGAGCTCGATCGCGCTGTGGAAGCTGGACTTCGATTCGGAGCTGGTCTACGTCGGCGACGCCGGCGCGACCGAGGCCAACCGGCCGAGCAGGCGGCGCGGCATCGAATGGAACAACCGCTACGTGCCGCTGCCCTGGCTGCTGATCGACGCGGACCTCGCGTGGACGCATGCGCGCTTCTCCGATGCGGATCCCGCGGGGAATCGCATCCCGAATGCAGTCGACAAGGTCGCCTCGATGGGCGTGACGGTGCGCGAGCTCGGCCCCTGGTCGGCGAGCCTGCAATGGCGCTACCTTGGCAGCGGTGCGCTGATCGAGGACAACAGCGTCCGCTCGCATTCGTCGTTGACCACCAACCTGCGCGTCAGCCGGCGCTTCGGCGCGAAGACCGAACTGACGCTCGACGTCTTCAATCTCTTCGACCGCAAGGTCAACGACATCGAGTACTTCTACGAATCGCAGCTGCCCGGCGAAGCCGCGCCGGTCGCCGATCGCCACGTGCATCCGGCGGAGCCGCGCACGCTGCGCGTCACGCTCCGCCGCAGCTTCTGACGCGACGCTGAATCAATGACCTCTTCTGCGTAGACGCAGGGGGAGTGACCTACTTCAATCAACGCCCCCCATCAGAACGCCCTTTGGAGGGAATCGACAAACGCCTCTTCGCTCCGACACTGCATGCATTCGAGCCGTGAGCTCGATGCTTGTTGAAGTAGTGAAGGAGAGACGCCATGGGGTTTGCAGACGTGGAATATGAGTTGGAGTTGGAATTGGAGATGGAGCCGGAGACGGACTCGCTGGAAGAGCGAGTGACCGAGCCGGTGACGGATTCCGGTATCCCAGCGAAGCCGGTGGGCCGGACGCCGGTTGTGGCAGATGAGGATTGGATGCGTGGCCTGGCCCCGCTGCTGAGGGTCTTGCGCGATCCGGAGACGATGTTCGGTGCGTCGTCCGATCGCAGGCCGGAGCCGCGCCGGCCTGTTGATTGGGAGGCTGCACCTCAGCAGATTCAGGACTGCTTCGAGTACTGGGAGGCAGCTTGCCCGGATGTGCTGCTCCATCTGATGATGGCCGCCGACCTGCTGCGTGAACGTGCAGTGAAGATCTGTCGCGGCGAGGTGCAGATCACGATCCTCGAGCACGAAGATCTCTCGCCAGGCATCTTCATGGAACTGAGCATCGATGCGAGCTCGATGCAGGCCATGACGCTCACTCATGAGTTGGATCGCCGCGCCTTCGACATGGAGCTGGCTTGTGACGGCTTCGTGTTCTGTTTCATGGACGGTGAAGGCGGTGATGACGACGACCTGGAGGGGGACGCGGTCCCCGTCTTCGCCTCGTTGAACTCTGCGATGCGAGAGGAAGAATGCGCATGACCACGACACCTGAAGATCTGAAGTCGGTGGCGGAAGCGCTGTCCATCCAAGAAATCGAGGCGTGGCAGCGTTCTGCCATTTCGCGGGCGTACTACGCCAGCTTTCATCGATGCCTGGAGTGGGAATCCGGGCTGCCGAAGAAGGCGTCCGTCAATCGACAGAAGGGTGGTGAGCATCAGCAGTTGCTCAATCGTTTGAGGAAGCCGAACGCCAGCTGTTCCGAAAAGGAGAAGCAGCTCTCGATCAAGCTTCATAGCCTGCTGCGGTCACAGCGGGAACGACGGGTCAAGGCGGATTACAGGATTGATGAGGATGTGAGCCGCAAGGAGATGCGGCGGCAGCTTGCGGACGCGCGACAACTGTTCCGCGCTTGCGGCGACTGACCGCGATCAATGCGCCTCCCGGCGCATTGATCGTCGTTGCGGGGCCGGGGAGGCCCCGGTGATGATTTACTTCGACTGCTTACGCCGCGCCACGAACCCGACGGCTGCGAGGCCGGCGAGCATCAGCGCGTAGGTGTGCGGCTCCGGCACCGCCGAGATGCCGATGTTGTCGATCGCGCCATTCAGTTCGCCGCTGAACACCAGCGAGCGCGCCACGCCGGTGAAGCTCACCGACGCCAGGTCGAAGTGGCAGTACGACGAATCCGAGCAGCCCGTCTGCGCGTTGTTGAGCAGCGAGAACGAGCCCAGGATGGAGCCCGTGCCGTTCAGGCCGCTGTAGATCGTGACCGCGCCGGCCAGCGCGCTCGCCGACGAATAGAACAGCGACACCTCGCCGGTGAAGCCCTTGGCGACGTTCATCAGGCCGGTCTCGCCCATGTTGTTGAACATCACGCCGCCCATCGTCGGGGCGTTGCTGAAGTAGTTGCCGCTCGGGCTGTCGGCCAGGCCGTCGTTGGCCAGACCCAGGATCGAGCCGCTGAACGACACGCCCAGGTTGGTCCCGCTGGCGCCGGCGGAGTCGGTGCCGCCGTTGTAATAGTCGGCGACCGAGGCGAAGCTCGTCGGACCGTCGAAGTCGATCCAGGCGTTGGCGGCGTGGGCCGGCGCCGCGGACAGGGCGAGGGCCGACAGCGCGGCCAGGGACATCAGGACGGGGGAAGCAGTACGCTTCATGGAGGTTCTCCGGTGGGGGTCAGGGGTTGCCTCCCGCATGCAGACCCGCGCGGATCCGGCCTGCACGTCGAGACGCGTCGCCCGGCAGTCTCGAATCCGTCCAAGGCAGTCGCGTGACGGAAGTCTCACTCCACGGGTTTCCCGCGTCCCTGGTTTCAGGGGACGCGATTCCGGGACCTGCCACGGCGCTGTCACGGCTCGGTCAAGCCGGCTTTCTACGCTCCGCGTGACTTTTTCCTCACCTGATCCTCACCCGGTCCTCGCGGACACCTGGAGCACCCACCATGCGCTTCCCCTTCGCCCGACGCGATGTCGCCCTCGCGGCGCTCGCCGCCCTCGGTTCCCTCTCGCTGTCCACCGTGCCGGCGCCGGCCGCCGCCGCGGGCAAGACCCCCGGCCGCTACGTCAGCGGCGACTTCCACAACCACACCACCTGCTCCGACGGCTCGATCTCGATGCAGAAGCTGGTGAAGAAGGTCACCGACAAGCAGGACACCCCCTGGGGCCTGGACTGGTTCGTGCAAGCCGGCCACGGCGGCAACGGCAACCGCAACTGCACGCTGGTCGAGGACGCCTCGCTGTCCACGCCGGCCTATCCCTTCGTGCAAGGCCAGGGCCCGACGACGACCTGGACCGCCAGCATCGGCGCGGCCGCGATCAAGGGCGACGGCGGCGGCATCGGCGGCAACGGCAACATGTGGCGCTGGCAGTCGCTCCAGGAGTTCCAGTACCCGGTGCTGGAGTACCTGGCGGTCGCCAAGAACGTCCCGCTGTTCATCGGCATGGAGTCGGTCGTCGCCGGCCATGAGCACAGCTCGATGTCCATCGTGACCGGCCAGATGCCCACCGGCATCGACACCGTCACGCTGCCCGCCAGCGGCAGCTTCTCCGCCCTGGGCAACGCCGACGCGCTGGCGCAGTGGTCCTACTGCTTCGACCGCGGCGACACCGACCGCAGCCGCGGCAACGTCACCGGCTCCAACGTGGGCAACAACTGGAACTGCGCCGTCGCCGGCAGCAACAGCCAGTCCGACGTGAGCTGGAACACGCAGGCCCAGAAGCTGATGCCCGCCGGCGGCGCCGGCACCGGCACGCGCGGCCACCAGAAGACGGTCGAGGCGCTGAAGTGGATGGCGCAGAACCATGGCAACGCCAGCTACTACGTGCCGGCCCACCTGGAGCGCGCCGGACCGTTCTACGCCGACGGCAACCAGGGCTTCAACGTCGAGCACCTGCGCAACTTCAACAACGCCGCGCCCGGCATCGCCTTCGGCTTCGAGTCGCAGCCGGGCCACGGCGCCTCGGCCAACCGCGGCGAGTACCAGGTCAACCGCAACACCTTCGGCAGCGAGAAGGTGGACTCGGTCGGCGGCACGACCTTCGGCGGCACCGGCGTGTACGCGGGCGTGGTCGGCGGCGTGTGGGACGCGCTGCTCGGCGAGGGCCGCAACTTCTGGTTCTTCGCCAGCTCCGATTGGCACAACCGCGGCAGCTTCGGTCCGGACGACCGCCGGTCGACGCAGGACTTCTACCCCGGCGAGTACCAGCGCACCTATGCGATGGTCCGCAACGGCACCGACAAGCTGCGCCCGCAGGCCATCGTCAACGGCCTGCGTTCGGGCAATGCCTGGTCGACGACCGGCCAACTGATCGACCGCCTGGCCGTGGTCGTCTGCGCGTCCTACGCCGGTCCCGGCGCGCGCAGCAGCGCCTCGGTCGAACAGCTCGCGCTGAACGCCGCCTCCGGCAACACCGACACCGACGTGACCGGCTGCGCCACGATGGGTGAGAAGCTGGTGGTGCGTCCGGGCGCCGAGCTGGTCGTCGCCGTCGCGGTCCGCGACCCGGCGGGCACGAACTACTCGCCGTACAGCTTCCCGAACCCGTCGCTGAAGCAGGTCAACATCGAGCAGCCGATCAACCAGCCGGTGCTGGACCACATCGACCTGATCCGCGGCCTGGTCAGCGGCTACCGCGCGCCGGGCTCGGCCGACTACGCCGGCGAATGGCCGCGCAACACCAACTGGCTGCGCACCGACGGCACGACCACCGGACTGGCCAGCGTGCCGGCCGCGGCGAAGAACACGACGGCCGCGGTGATCCGCACCTTCAACGGTGCCGGCTCGTCGCCGTGGGTCAAGGTGATCTCGGGCGCGGACAGCACGCAGTTCCTGAAGATGAGCTATCGCATCCCGGCGGTGGCGGCCTCGCAGTACGTGCGCCTGCGCGGCACCAACCTGCCGGCGTCGGTGCCCTTCGAGACCGACGGCAGCGGCAACCCGCTGGCCGACCTGTACACCAACGCCAACGACTCGACGAAGCTGCGCATCCCCTGCACGACGGTGGGCAGCAACGTCCCGGCCAACGGCACGACCTACACCGGCACGACGATCGACGGCTGCCCGAACCACCTGCCGACCGTCGGCGGCGTGAAGTACGTGGCCTACGACGTGGCGGCCTGGTCGGACCTCTGGTTCTACAGCAACCCCGTGTACATCGAAGTCAGCGGCTCCACGCAAGTGGCAGGCGTGAAGTAAGCCTTTCGCACTGAAGCCCTCGGCGCCGCGCGTTTCGACGCGCGGCGCGTTTCCATTTTCAGAAGTGATCCGATTGCCATGTCGATGACGATGCCCCCTGCGACCGAAACGCGCGCTGCTTCCACCTCTTCCTCGTCGTCCAAGGGCGGCTGGCCCGCGTGGACGCGCGAGCCGCTGCTGCACTTCCTGCTGCTCGGCGGCGTGCTGTTCGGCGTGGACCACGTGATGGTGGGCCGCGCGGACGATCCGATGCGCATCGTCGTGGGCCCCGAGGTCGACGCGGAGGCGACGCAGGTCTTCACCGCCTCGCGCGGCCGCGCGCCCGATGCGAAGGAGCTTGCCGCGCTGCGCCAGGTCTGGCTCGACAACGAGGTGCTGTACCGCGAAGGCCTCGCGCTGCAGCTCGACAAGGGCGACTCCGCGATCCGCGAGCGCGTGATCTTCAAGTCGCTCAGCATGATCGACGCCGGCGTGAAACTGCCGCCGGCCGACGACGCGCACCTGCGGGGCTGGTTCGAATCGCACCGCGAGAAGTACGACGATCCCGCCCGTTTCGACTTCGAGGAAGCGGTGCTGCCCGGCGACGCCGACGAGGCGGCCTTGCGTGCGTTCGTCGCGAAGCTGAACGGCGGCGTGAACGGTGGCGCGAACGGCGGCGCCTCCAACGATACCGGCGCGGGCCTGCGCGTCTTCAAGGGCCGGCCGCACGCCAACCTCGTGCAGAGCTACGGCGCGGATTTCGCCAAGGCGATCGAGTCGTCGACCGTCGGCGAGTGGCGCGTGTTCCGCACGGTGGAGGGTGGCAATCCGGCGTGGCGAGCGATGCGCCTGGTCTCGACGACGCCGGCCCGGCCTGGCGATTTCAACGTGCTGCGCGGCGTCGTGCTGCAGGACTGGACCGACGCGACGCTGTCTGAACAGCGCAGCGCGGCGGTGCTCGCGCTGAGCCGCAAGTACACGATCCGCAGGGACGCGGGCTCGACCGCTGCCACCACGGCGAAGGCGGCCTCGGGTGCCGCCGTCGGAGGCGATTCGCAATGAGCCGCTGGATGCGAGGAATCCTCCGCCTGCTGATGGTGGCCGCCGCGATCGCGGGCGGCGGCGCGCAGGCGCACGAGATGAGCATGGCCGAGATGCAGGTGCGCGAGACCGCGCCCGGCGAGTTCATCTGGCAATGGACGGCGAGCGAGAAGCGCGCCGCCGACGAAGTGCTCGCGCCGACATGGCCGGAAGGCTGCACGGCGGACGGCCTGAACCTGCACTGCGGCAAGTCCGGCCTGACGGGCACGCTGACGATGGAGGGCGTGGGCCGGCAGTACTCGGCGGCGCTGGTGAAGGTGTTCTGGATCGACGGCCAGACCAGCGTCTACACGCTGACGGCCGGTCAGCCGTCGGTGCAGCTGTTCGGCTCTGCGCAGGACAGGCGCGGCATGGGCGAGATCGCCCGTGCCTACACGCTGCTGGGCGTGGAGCACATCCTGGCGGGCATCGACCATCTGATGTTCGTGATCGGGCTGCTGTTCCTGGTGGGTTTCCGACGCCAGCTGCTGTGGACGATCACCGCGTTCACCGCGGCGCACAGCCTGACGCTGGGCATGAGCGCGCTGGGCTGGCTGCAGCTGCGACCGCCGCCGGTGGAGGCCACGATCGCGCTGTCCATCGTGCTGGTCGCGTGCGAGGCGCTGAGGCCGTCACGAGCCGGGCATGTCGGCGGGCATGTCGGCAAAGGCGACGACGGCGACACGCTGGCGCGCCGCTGGCCGGCGCTGGTCGCCTTCCTGTTCGGCCTGGTGCACGGGCTCGGTTTCGCCGGTGCGCTGCGCGAGATCGGTCTGCCGGAGAACCACCTGCTGGTGGCGCTGCTGACCTTCAACGTCGGCGTCGAGATCGGCCAGCTGATGACGCTCGGCGCGTGCTGGGCGCTGTGGCGCGTGGCCGGCCGCTGGTCGTGGACCGGCCGGCTGCGCACGGCGCTGCTGTACCTGATCGGGTCCGCGGCGGCCTACTGGTCATGGCTGCGCATCGCGGCGATCGTCGGCTGAGGGGCTCGATGATGAACACCCCTGAAACCTTCAGCCTGTTCCCGACGCCCGTGATGCGTGTGCCGGGCGCCTTGCCGCCCGCGCTGGTCGCGGCGCTCGTGGACCACTTCAGCGCGAAGGCGATGCGGGACAACAACAGCTCGGCGAAGCTGGTGCACACGCGGATGCTGCAGCCGGGCGACAGCCCCTTGCTGGTCGACGTCGCGGCGCTGCTGGCGGGGCCGCTGTCGGAGTTCGGCGCGCTGCTCTTCGGCGAGCGCATGGCCTGGGGCGTCAAGGAGCTCTGGGTCAATGTGATGGCTCACGGCGGTCACCAGGCGATGCACAACCACGCCAACAGCTTTGCCTCGGGCATCGTGTACCTGACGGGCACGGACGAATCGTCGCGGACCGTGTTCATGAAGTCGCCGGGCGGGACCGATTTCAGCTTCAAGAACGACCACCCCGGGATGGTCGCGGGGCCGTTCAACGCGGAGAAGTGGATCAGCCCGTCGCCGTCGCCCGGCGACCTGGTGCTGTTCCCGAGCTACCTGATGCACGCCGTGCCGCCCAACGAGGGCCAGACGCGCATCAGTCTCGCGTTCAACGCGATCCCGGCGCGCCTGAACTCGTGGGGCTACACGGTCGGGTTCAGCGGATGACGGTGTCGACGAGGCCTGCCGTCGTCGACGTCGCCACGACGGCGTCGCGGCATCGCGCGCACGCGGTCGCGCTCGCGCTGATGGGACTGTCGGGTTTCGCGGGGCTGGGCTACCAGATGGTCTGGACGCAGCAATGCGCGCTGTGGCTCGGATTCGAGACCGCGGCCGTGCTGGCCGTGATCACGGCGTTCTTCGGCGGGCTGGCGCTGGGGGCGATCGCCTTCGGCGGACGGATCGAGCGATCGACGTCGCCATTGCGCTGGTACCTCGCCTGCGAGGCGGTGATCGGTCTGTGGGGGCTTGCGCTGATCGTGCTGATGCAACCGGTGGGCGATGCCGTCGAGCACTGGATCGGCGCGGAACCCGCCGCGTGGTGGCAGTGGACGGTGACCTTCGGCGCGAGTTTCCTCTTGCTGCTTCCAGCGACCGCTGCGATGGGCGCAACCTTGCCGGCGATCGAGCGGATCGTCGGTGCTGGTGCTGGTGCTGGTGCTGGTGCTGGTGCTGGTGCTGGCTCGGAGAAGCGTTCCATCGCCGGGCTCTACGCCGCCAACACGCTCGGCGCCGTGCTCGGCGTCCTGCTCGCGACGTTCTGGCTGGTGCCGGCGCTCGGACTCGCCGCGACAGCCGGTGTCTGCGTGGCAATGAACGCCCTGTGTGTGATCGGCGCGTGGATGTGGCTTCACTCCGCTAGGTCGAGCGCGGCCCTGCACGATGCATGGAGGCTCCCGTCCGGGACCTCCACGCACCGTTCCGGTCCCGCCAGCGCTCGCTGGACGCGGGCCTTGGCCTTGATGCCGCTCGCGCTCAGCGGCCTGCTGGGCATCGGGTACGAGGTCGTCGTCGTGCGCGTGCTCAGCCAGCTCAACGAGGACACCGTCTATACCTTCGCGTTGCTCCTGGCGGTGTACCTGGTCGGCGCATCCCTCGGCGCGGCAGGCTACCAGCGGTGGTGGCGACGAGGGGGGAAGCGACAGGACGAGGACCGGCTCTCGTCGTTGCTGCCCGGTGTCCTCGGCGCGACCTGTCTGATCGGCCTCGCTGCGCTGTGGGCTGCCCCTGCGCTGAAGAGCGGCGCCATCGACGCGCTCGGCACGGGCTTCCCCGCGGCGCTCAGCGCAGAGGCGCTGCTCGCCGTCGCCGCCTTCGGGCTGCCGACGCTTGTCATGGGCGCGTGGTTCAGCCATCTGAGTGCGCAGGCGATGGGGCAGGGCGTTGCGTTCGGACGGGCGCTTGCCGTGAACACGCTAGGCGCAGCCCTGGCAGCGCCGCTGTTCGGCGTCGCCATCACGCCCTGGTGCGGCCCGAAAGCAGCCTTGCTGCTGATCGCCGGCGGCTATCTGGCCGCGGCCGGGGTCGGTTCGAAGACATGGCGGCGTTCGACGACGACATCGATGACGGCGCCGGCGACGGCGACGGCGATTGCGGCGATTGCGACGATCGCCCTCGTCGTGATGGCTGTCTTCGGCGCACCGCTCGCATTCGTCGATGTGCCCGACGGCGCACGTCTGGTCAGCTACGCCGAGGGCAGCATGGCCGCGGTCAGCGTCGTCGAGGACGAGGCGGGCGTCGCGCGGCTGCGCATCAACAACCGGCAGCAGGAAGGTAGCAGCGCAAGCCTGTTCGTCGACGGGCGTCAGGCCTTGCTGCCCGTGCTGATGCACCCGTCGCCCCGCCGCGCGTTGTTCCTGGGATTGGGAACGGGTGCGACCTCAGGCGTCGCGGCGCAGGATGCATCGCTGCAGGTCGACGCCGTGGAGCTGCTGCCGGAGGTGATCGACGCGTCGCCGCTCTTCACGCGAGCCTTGGGGTTGGACGGCGCAACGCCGCGCCTCGTCGCGGCGGACGCGCGGCGGTTCGTGCGCGCGTCCGAGGCGCACTACGACGTGATCGTTTCGGACAACTTCCATCCGGCCCGCAGCGGCTCCGGCGCGCTCTACACCCGCGAGCACTTCGAGGCCGTGCGCGAGCGCCTCTCGCCGCGAGGGCTGTTCTGCCAATGGCTGCCGCTGCATCAGCTCGACCTCGACAGCCTGCGCAGCGTCACGCGCGCCTTCCTGGCCGTGTACCCCGATGCGATCGCGGTGCTGGCGGCGAACAGCCTGGAGACGCCGGTGATCGGGCTCGTGGGTCGACGCGATCCGATCACACCGCGTCCGACGGCGTCATCGACACCGACTCTGGCTGCGACTCCGACGCTGGCGTCCTGGCACGCGCGCGTTGAAGAAGCGCCTGCGCGACGCGATGGCCGCTCGATGGCCGACTTCGGACTCGACGACGAATTCGCGCTGCTCGGCAGCGTCGTCGCGGGACCGGGATCTCTCGCTACCTTCGCAGGCCGGATGTCGATGAACACGGACGATCGTCCGATCGTCGCGTACCTCGCGCCACGTCTCGTGTACGCGCCGACATCGACGCCGAAGGAGCGGCTCTTCGAGTTCCTGCATCAGGTCAGCGCCTCGCCGTCGGACGTCGGTGTGCAGTCCCCGGACGATTCACGTCGAATCACCGCGTACTGGCAAGCGCGCGATCGATTCCTGGAAGCCGGACGTTCCGCGCGTCCGGTGGCGGACCCTGCGGCGATGCTGGCGCAGGTGGGCGGGCCGCTGCTCGAGGCCGTGCGCCTGAGTCCGGATTTCCGACCCGCCTACGATCCGTTGCTGCAGATGGCCGTCGCGCTGGCGCCGCGCGACGCGGCGACGGCCAGCCGCGTCCTCAACGCGTTGCGCGAGGCGCAGCCTGCGCGTCCCGAAGCCGCGCAGGCGTTGCAATCAATGGGCCAGTGAGCGTCGCAGCGACGCTCGCAACTCTTTCGCAATGGCCCTCATGAGTATGTGCAGGGGGACTCACCTACTCGAAGTGATTTCCCCCATCGATTCGCCCTTCGAGGGGAATCGACAAAGGCGCATCTGATTCGACACTGCATGTCTTCCCGGGTCGTGGATCCGGATGCAGGAGTGGCTTGATGACGATGAATGTGCAGTGGGAGCGGGCGAGCAATCTGGTGATGCGTCTGCCCCCAGTAGGCCCGAGGCCCGTGGCCGAGTTTGATGAGGTCGTGGCGCTGTTGGCTGAGCCGACTGCGTTGTTCGGCCCGACGTCAGACATGTGCGACGGCACCTGCGCCGGTCGATCGGCGGGCGGGAACTGGTCTCGGATTGCGGAGGATCTCCGCGTGTTGCTGAATCGATACCACCTCCGTCATTCGCAGGCGATCCAGATGTTGCAGGTGGCGGCGCAGGTGCTTGTCGAGCATTCTTTGAAGCTCTGCAATTGTCCTCCGCGAGTGACGACGTCGCCATTTGGACTCGCTGCGCCGTCGATGCGCTACGAGTTGCAGATCGATGCGCCCGAACCTGTCGCGCGCGACCTCACGGAGGCGTATCTGGCGCGCTTGACCGCGATGGATCTCCAGATCGAAGGGGTGCGGATCTCCTTCAAGGGAAGCGGGAAGGGCGGTCAGCGAGACATGGCCATGTTGGAACGTGCGAAGCGGGTGGTGGCGAGTCTTCCGCCATTGGCGCCGAGGCCTCAAGTCGACTGTGCCGATCTGGCCGCGGTCCTTCTGGAGCCAAGCTCATTGTTCGGGGAGCCGAACGCGTCCAAGCGTATCGCCACCGACGAAGGGGCCTTGCTGGACGCAGAAACGCTGACCGAAGTGCTGAGTCAGATCACGTGCGTCCACAACCTGGCGTGCTCGACGATCATGGAGACCCTGCAGATGGCGGCCGCGCTGGCGCGAGAGCGGTCGATGCGGATCTGTGACGGCCAGAGTTTCAAGATCCAGATCTCGGATTTCGAGGATGAGGAGCTGAGCCTGCGGTACATCCTGCGCCTCGACGCGACCAGTGACGTCGCCTATGAACTTGATGATGAATTGCTCTGGCAGCTGTGCGAGCTCGACACGTGCCGCAGCGGCTTCGACTTTTCTTTTTCTGGTGAGTGGACGCGGAAGGATCGCCAATGCTCGCGCGAGGTGCCGGACGACCAGGAGCCGATGGGGGAGGGCGCACGAGATGCCAGTGTCCTGCCGTGACCTCTTGAGGCAAGCCAAGGAGTTGGAGGCGTCTCCCGAGGCCCGTCACCGCCTGTGTGCCGGCCGCGCCTATTACGCCTGCTATCACCGGTGCCAAGACTGGGAGAGGACATTGCCGCATTTGGGGAGCGTCCGGCCGGAAACGAAAGGGGTGCACCAGGAGCTCATCGACCGTCTGCGGCGACCTCACAAGAGTTGTTCCCCGGATCAGGTGAAGCGGTCGAAGTGGTTGGGCGCACGGCTCATTGAATTGCGCAACTTGCGCGCACGCGCGGACTACCAGCTTGAGGATGAACTGACAGAGGACGAAGCGGAGTCGCAGGTGGAAATGGCTGAAGCGGTCTTCAATCGATGCGACTGGGACCGCTGTCAGTCACGCTGAGCGTAGGACCTTGCTGTCGCGTGGCGCTTCGGCAAGTCCTGACCCCACCACTGTTCGCACAAGCCCCTTTCCCTTCACGGCTCGTTCACAAGACGGAAGTTCTGCTGCTACACTTTGTTGAGAATAATTCTCATCCGTTCTGTAAGTGTTTGAAGTTAAAAAGCAAAATGGCCCCCTCCGTCAAGTTCGAAGCTTTCAACGGTTCCGCCTTCTTCCCCTCATCAGCACCCTGATCGCGTCCGCCGCCTGGGCGGACGAGGCGCCTGCGACGCGCCCCGCGAGCGCGGTGGCGGCCCTGGCGCCCGCCGCGTTCGCCGCGTCGGCACCCACCGTCACGCTGTCGCAAGTCACCGTCTACGGCGTCCGCAGCGTCGCCCCGGGCAAGACGATGATCACCCCCAGCGAGATCGAGCGCCAGCAGGCGCTGACCGTCCAGCAGTTGCTCGACAACCTGCCGGGCGTCGACCTCAACGGCAGCTTCCGCCCCGGCGGCCAGAGCCTGAACATGTGGGGCTTCGGCGATGTCGAGGACATCCGCGTACAGCTCGACGGCGCCAACAAGGGCTTCGAGAAGTACCGGCAGGGATCGATCTTCATCGAGCCCGAACTGATCAAGCGCATCACCGTCGACAAGGGCGCGCACTCGGTGCGCTACGGCAACGGCGGCTTCGGCGGCACGGTGCTGGTCGAGAGCAAGGATGCCGAGGACCTGCTGCGCCCCGGCGAACGCATCGGCGGGCTGGCCAAGCTTGGCTGGGCGAGCAACGACGACCAGCGCATCGTGTCGGGCAGCGTCTTCGCGCGCGCCCAGCCCGGCACCGCGCTGCCCTGGCAGTTCCTGGTCGCCGTGACCGGCCGCGATTCCGGCAACCAGGAGCGCGCCGATCACACCGTCTACGAGTTTTCCGAGACCCACAGCCGCTCCGCGCTCGCGAAGCTGACGCTGCAGCTCGGCGAGAGCCGGTTGACGCTGTCCGACATCGAGGGCCGCAGCAAGGCCTGGGCGCCGTTCGCCGCCAAGCGCGATGAGGTGCCCGCACCGACGCCGGCCGAGATCGCGAAGTACGGCGAGCGCGAAGCTTGGCTGCGCAAGGTGCTGTGGCGCGACCAGACCGACCGCACGCAATCGCTGCTGTGGAGCTATGCGCCGGCGTCGCAGCCGCTGCTGGACTTGCAGGTGCGGCTGACCCAGTCGTCGAGCCGCCAGGACGACCAGCGTCCCGACAGCATCACCAGCGACTTCGCGGCCAGCCTCGGCAAGGAGAGCCACGCCACCTACCGCGACCGCCAGATCGACGTGACCAACACGGCGCGCTTCGACCTCGGCGGTGTGACGCACGCGCTGGCCACGGGCCTGCAGGCGCAGCGCCACGATCGCGACACGCTGATGTTCCTGCACACCCGCACGAAGGACGCCAGCTATAACTACGGCTGGCTGCAGCCGTACTACATGCCGTCCGGGGAGCAACGCACCGTGTCCGGCTGGGTGGAGGACGAGTTGCGCCTGGGCGCCTGGACCGTCACGCCGGGCCTGCGCTACGACCAGGTCCGCACGGCGGGGCAGCCGAACTTCGCGCCGCGCTACAACGATCCGTCTGCGGGCCACGACTACAGCGCCGTCCATCACAGCGGCTGGTCGCAGCACCTGTCGGCGAAGTGGCAGGCCACAGTCGCCACGGCGCTGTTCGCGGACGCCGGCAAGACCTGGCGCGCGCCGGTCATCGACGAGATCTTCGAGGTCCAGTCCGCCGCGAGCAGCGCCCCGGCGACCAGCCGCGGCCTGCGCAAGGAACGCGTCACCGCCTTGCGCGGCGGCCTGAAGCACGAGCGCACCGACTGGCTCAGCAGCGGCGACGCGCTGGCCGCGACCTTCACCGTGTTCCGCAACCTCGTGCACGACAACATCCACAAGCGTTTCGGCATCTTCGTCGAGCCCGGCACCGAGCGTCCGCCCAACCTGCCGTTCTACCGGAACCTGCCCGGCTACCGCAGCGAAGGCGCGGAGGCGGAGACCCATTACGAGCAGCGACGCGGCTTCGCCAGCGTGTCGCTGGCCTGGATGCGCGGGGAGCATCGCGGATCCATCCGCGACCCGTGGGCCACGAAGAACCAGCCGCTGATCGACATCGGCGCTCCCAAGGCGGTCGTCGTGATCGGCGGGAAGTGGCCGTCGCTGGGACTGGCCGCCGGCTGGCAGGGCAAGTTCGTCGCGGCGCAGAACAAGGTGCCGGACGACGAGGTCGTGCCGTACGCGCTGCCGCCGGCCAAAGGCTACGGGCTGCACGGGCTCTTCGCGCAATGGCAGGGCCGGGGCGTGTGGGCGGACACGAAGGTGCAACTCGCGGTCGACAACCTCTTCAACCGCAGCGTGCAGCCCTATCTGGCCGAGCAGGTCTACGCGCCGGGCCGCAATATCAAGCTGACGTTCAGCCAACGCCTGTGAAGGCGAGGGCGGTCCGACCCGACGGACCGCCCCCCGATGACATCGAGGAAAACGGGCGTGGAGCGCCCGGATGCACCGCGCCCGGCCAGGTCGGTCGTGACCTTCGGCACGCGGAACGCCCGCGGCAAGCCCTGACCCCTCAAGCGTGGGGGCGCGTTCTGCAAGCGCTTTCCTGACACTCCGCGACAAGCGGCCGAAGCGTCGTCTCCTCCACTCTCGGGACTTATTCATGAGCAGATCCGGCGTGCGTGTCGTCGACATGACGGCGCGCCTGGGCGGCCTGGCCATCGGTCAGACCGGCGCGACCTTGTCCACCACGGAATCCCGGCAGGCGATCGCGCTGAGCGCGACGCCCGGCATGCCCACCATCGACTGGGTGCGTCCGCCGTATCCCAACGACGACCTCGCCGCCGCCGACGGCCCTGCCGGGCTGCTGGTGATCGTCGGTCCGGGCTCGGTCCACGGCGTGCTGGACCTGCTGCGCCGCGCCTGGGCCGCCGAGGTGCCGGCCGTGCGCCTGCTGCTGATGCCCAGCGCCATCGTCGAGGAAATGACCTTCGTCCCGATGGTGACGGCGGCCACGCCCTCCACGCTGCTCTACCGGCTGCCCGACAGCAGCCCGGAGACGCTGTGGTTCGTCCTCATCGAGGAATTCAACAAGCTGACGAGCCGCTTCGGGCTCACCTCCCTGCAACCTTCCCCCTCCTTGAACCAAGACACCATGAGCAATCTGAAGCAGTCCATCGACGCCGCCATGACCATCGACGGCGCCCTGGCCGCCGCGCTGGTCGATTTCCGCAGCGGCATGTGCCTGGCCCAGGCCGGCACCGCCGTGAACCTGGACCTGGCCGCCGCCGGCAACACGCAGGTCGTGCGCGCCAAGCTGCAGACCATGGAGTCGCTGGGCCTGCGCAAGGGCATCGAGGACATCCTCATCACGCTGACGGACCAGTACCACCTGATCCGCCTGGTGCCCAACAACGCCGGCCTGTTCCTGTACCTGGTGCTGGACAAGAACAAGGGCAACCTGGCCCTGGCCCGCTACAAGCTGACCGAGATCGAACGCGCGCTGCAGGTCTGATCCGGACGTTCCACCACCCGATCGCTCCCGCGATCGGGTGCCACGGCCGGCCGCGCCGCCTCGATGTCGAGGCGGTCGGCCGGCTGTGTCGTTGTGGGCCCGCGTTCCGGGTTACTCGCTGATCGTCTTCGTCGAGAAGGCCGTGTCCTTCGCGATGTCGGCCTCGGAGAAGGGCACCTTCTGCCACTGCCCCGCGCTGTAGGCGCGCGTGTAGTCGCTGTAGTGCGCCGAGGCCGGATCGTCCGACTGCGAGAAGGTCAGGAAGGTGTAGGCCTCGACGCCCCCGCCGGGGAAGCGCACCACCTGCATGTAGCTGTTGGCGCTGGTCGCGGTGTTGAGGTCGTAGCCGCCCTGGTCCAGCCGGCTGAGCGCGCAGGCCACCGTGTAGTAGCCCTGCGGCTGTCCGCAGCCGCCGAAGAGCGGGATCTTCTCGGCGCCGCGCGTGGCGAAGAGCGTCTCGCCGCGCGTCGCGTTGAGCGCGAAGCCGCTGGCCTGCACGCGCAGGATCGCCGCACCGAAGGCCTGCTGCAGCGTCGTCTTCACGGCGGGGTTCAGGTCGCGCGGCGTGTGCAGCGGATCGGCGCTGCTGAAGGGCACCGCGAACAGCGTGGCCTCGGGAATGCGCGAGGCGCGCGTCCAGAACTCATCCCACACATGCGCACCGCGTGAGGCGAGCAGCGCCTTGCCGTCCCAGGCCTGCAGTACCGCGCAGGCCTCGGTCGGATCGACGGTGCGCGCCGGGCTGAAGGTCTCGCCGGTGGCCGGGTCGCCGCTGACGGTGAAGGCCGTCGGCGGCGCGCAGAACATCGCGACCGCCTGGTCGCGGAAGAGCTCCGAGGTCAGCGTGCGGCTGTTGAGGACCATGGCGCGCACGGTCTCGCTGGTGGCCTTGTTGCCGGCATACCCGTCGGTGCCGGCCAGCCGTCCCTGCGCCAGCAGATGGGCCAGACGCGTGCGGAAGCTGATCGAGGCCGTGCCCGCCGGACCGAGGATGTCCGGGAAGCCGGTCAGCGGCGCGGCGGTGTTGGCGAGCCAGTAGCTGTCGTTGCTGTTGAGCACGTAGTCGTCGCGCAGCAGGCTGGGCATGCGGGCGGGGCCGAGCGCGCCGGGCTGCTTCGAGTCCGGATCGCTCTGCCAGTCGCAGCTGCTCTTGGAGCCGTCGAGCACCGGCGTGCGCGGCAGCGCGGCGCTGAGCGCGTTCGTCAGCGGCGTGGCGCAGCTCGCGAGCTGCGCGGCGGAGACGTTGGGCATCGCGCCGATGTCGGCATACCAGGCCTGACCCGCGCCGCGCGCGACGGCGACGGTATTGACCCAGGGGATGGCGGCCTCTTCGCGCTGGATGGTCTGGAACTCCTCGAGCGTCTTGGCCTGGCTCCAGCGCATCCACACGCGGAACACGCGGAAGTTGTCGCCGTTGATGTCCCGGATCGCAAACGCGGTGTTCGTGGTCCAGCCCAGCGCCGCGTTGAGCGGCGCGAGGTTGACGATCGGACCGTATTGCGACTCGTAGAGCGTGCGCGACACCGGCGCGACGCTGCCGTCGGCCTGCTTGACCTGCACGGTGATGGCGCGGGCGGTCATCTTCACGGCGGCGCCGTCGCGCTGGTAGCTGGTCGGGTCGCCGGGCGTCAGCGTGAGCTGGAACAGGCCGTAGCGGCGCGCGGCGGAGACGGTGTGGCTCCAGGCGACGTTGTCGTTGTAGCCGATGAGCACGATGGGCTGGGCGAGGAAGGAGGCGCCGGCGACGTTGAGTTCGCCGGGCACGGTCAGGTGCGCCTGGTAGAAGCGGTCCGGGCCGCGCCAGTACCAGTGCGGATTGCCGAACAGCAGCGGACTCGCGTCGCCCGTGCCCGCGGTGCCGAAGCCGATCATGTTGCTGCCGACGCCGTCGTTGCCGCCGACCTGGAAGTCCGGCAGATGCGCGGTGGCGATGGTGATCGGCCGGAGCGCCGCGTCGCGTGCGCGCCGTCCGGTGTTGGACTTGCGGACCGCTCCGGTGCCTGCTGCGGCCATCGCGGTCGAAGCCATCGTGGGCGTGGCGGCCGCGGGTGC
>NZ_DASVNZ010000325.1:0-3276 GCF_036486225.1 Roseateles sp.
CGGCGCGCAGCAGCGGCGCGCTGAGGCGCTCCGGCCACGCCAGTCCGCGCTCGCGCAAGGCCTGACCCTGTTCAGGGTAGGCCTCGCCGGCGATCCAGCCGGCCAGGCGCGGCAGCGGCGCCTGGCACTGCTTGGGGTCGAACGCGAACGCATGCCGCGCGCGGCCGTGGTTCAGCGACTGCGACAACACCTCCAGCTGCGGCGCCATGAAATTCCAGTCGTCGAGCACCTGTTGCAGGCGCGTCGCGATGCCATTGGCATAGCATGCCTGACTCAGGTCTCGCGACACGACCACCAGTTGGCCGTCGCGGGATCCGTCGCGGTAGGTTGCGAGTTTCATTGTTGTGAACGGACAGTCATTCGTCGGACGATCGGTGGCGGCATTTTCACCTCAGGATCGGATCGCGCTCGCGGCGGCGCTCGCAGGGGCCCTGGCGCTGCATGCGGTCGCGATCGGCGCGCTGTCGCCGCGGTCCTTGCCGCAGGCCATCGACACGCCGGCGGTGAGCACGCGCCTCATCGACGCGCCACCTTCGACGACACCTCCGACGACACCCGAGCCCGTCGCGCCGACGGTCGCACCCATCGCCGTGCCACCGGCCCCGTTCCGCCCGTCCTCGCGTCCTGCCCCCGCGCCCGACACCCGCCCCGTGCCCGCGCTGCTCGCGTTGCCGCTGCACGGCGAAGGCACCCTCGCCTACGCCTTCGTCATCGACGGCCAGGCCGGCGAGGCGGCGCTGGGTTTCCACATCGGACCCGACCGTTACGACATGACCCTCGAGCGCCGCGCCGGCGACCGGGAACTGCCGGTCTGGCACAGCGAAGGCCGCGTCGGTCCGCAAGGTTTGCAGCCGGAACGACACCGCGTGTGGCGCCAGGGCCGCGAGCGCGAGCGGCTGATCTTCGACCGGGCCGCCGCGCGGCCGGTTCTGCTTGTAGGCGCGCGTGCCTTCGCGATGTCGGCGGGCACCCAGGACCGCCTGTCCTGGTGGCTGCAACTGGCCGCGATGATGGCCGCGGAACCCGCGCCCCACCTCGGACTGCGCCTGCGCATCCCGGTGGCCGGTCCGGCGGGCGTCAACGACTGGGATTTCGAGGTGGTCGCGCGCGACGGCGAGCGCTGGCTGCTGCGGCGCGACCTGGCCCAGGGCGCCGGCCGCCCGTCGCTGCAATGGACGGCCTGGCTCGACGGCCGGCGCGGTTTCCTGCCCGTGGACCTGCGCTTCAGCCTGGACGACGACCAGCAGTGGGCGCTCCGTTTGCTGGAGTGAGCCTGTCCACCCGCGGGCATGTCCGCCAGGTTGCCCTCCCGTGTGTGCGGGTGACGGTTCGTTAATCCGTGAAACCTTGTGCGGTTGGCACCACAAATGCTTGAGACACGGTGAAGCGTGTTCCGCAACTTCTGCCACCATGGGTCATGGCCTGGGTTGGGAGCGACGGGTCTTGAATCCGTCGCAACAGGCCATAACTCCTCCAACCAAGGAGTCCTCAATGCACATGCTCTACGACTCACCGAGCTACATCGTCGTCCAGTTCGATGTACCGGTCGCTCCGTCCGCTGGCGATGCTGCGCACGCCGCCCAGGTGGACCACACGAACCTTCCCTCGTTGCAGCGTGACGGTTTCGAGATCGTCGACAAGTTCACCCGCAAGGAAATCTTCATCGAGGGCGCCCTGGCCCAGACCTTCCAGGAGGGCGTGGAGGCGCTCATCGAACAGGGTCCCGACGTCGACGACCTCGACGCCTTCATCGAGCAATACGCGAACCTGGGCCAGCAGCCCGTCATCATGCATTGACCGGGCGGGGGCTTGTCCTCCACCCTTCCCTGCGCCAAGATCGTGCGGGCACGCCCCGTTCAGGGGTGACCCCCCGCACGCACCATGGCCAAGCGCTCGCAGCTTCCGCTGGACTCTCCGGGCCTGTCCGACAGCCCGGTGCTGGACCGCATGTGCTCGCACTTCGTGCTGACGCTGACGGTCCGCCACGCCAACCGCTTCAATCCGCGCCGCGACCTCAGCGGCCTGCTCGCGCTGACGGCGCGTCACCTGGTCTGGCCGCCGCAGGTGCTCTCGCGCGTCCGCGGCTATCTGGCGCGGCGCTGCCAGGGGCACTCGTTGTGGGCCGGTCATGAACGCCTGGGCGACACCGCCTTCCTCGCCCGCCACGGCGTGTGGCGTGGTCCGTTCGCCGAGGGCACGCTGTTCTTCTACCTCGACGAGTACATCAAGGACGCCCCCAAGGACCTGCTGGCGCTGCTGGCCTGCACCTGCGACGCGCTCGACGGCCCCTTGCGGAGCCGCTCCACGCTGGTGGAGCAGAACATCGACGTCCTGGGCCGACTGCTGCAGCTGAACGCGGCCGAGCGCGCGCTGCTGCTCTACGGTACCTTGGCGCGTTACCAGCGTGAGCTGCGCGGGGCGCTGGTCGAGTTCAAGGTGAACACCGCGCAGGAGGCCTTCGCCGCAATCGCGGAGGTGGCCGGCGTCGATCCGCACGAGGTGGCCGACGCGCTGCGCGCCGGCTCGCGGCTGGAGCGGGTCGGCATGATCGAGAACCTGATCGCCGAACACAACATCACCGATCTCTCCGACCTGATGAAGGTCAGCGAGCAGTTGCCGCCGGTGCTGATGCGCGCCTACGACGGTCCGCAGGACCTGATGGCGGTGTTCACGCGTCCGGTGACGCCGAGCCCGCTGCAGCGCACCGACTTCGACTTCATCGCCGAGGACGTGACCCTGCTCGCGACGCTGCTGCGCCAGGCGGTGGCGCAGGGCCAGACCGGCGTGAACGTGCTGCTCTACGGCCCGCCGGGCACCGGCAAGACGGAGCTGGCGAAGGTCGCCGCGCGCGAGGCCGGCCTCGCGCTCTACGAGGTCGAATACGCCGACCGCGACGGCAACGCGCTGAGCGGCCGCGACCGCTACCGCTCGCTGCAGATCAGCCAGGTGTTCCTGAAGGCGAGCCGCGAGGTGGCGCTGCTCTTCGACGAGGTGGAGGACGTCTTCCCTCACCTGAGCGGCGACGCCGCGCACCTGATGGCGCGACTGGACGCGGCGCTGGAGATGCCCGCGACGATGGCCGTCAACGGCAAGGCCTGGGTCAACCAGATCCTGGAGAACAACCCCGTCCCGGTGCTGTGGATCACCAACCGCATCGAGCACATCGATCCGGCGTTCCGGCGCCGTTTCCAGTACCACCTCGAGCTGACCTCGCCGCCGCCCGGCGCGCGGCTGGGCCTGGTGCGCAAGGCGCTGGAGGAACTGCCGGTGCCCGAG
>NZ_DASVNZ010000335.1:0-13345 GCF_036486225.1 Roseateles sp.
GTCGGGATGGTCACGAGCTCGCCCTTGTCGAGGCCGACCAGCGCGGCATCGACCAGGTCCTGCGCGCTCATCGTGGTGGGCGAGGCCTTCTGCGCCGAGTAGCCGGCGACGTCCCAGAACTCGGTGGCCGTCGCGGCCGGCAGCACCGTCTGGATGCGCACGCCCTTGCTGCCGAGGTCCTTCTGCAGCGAATGGCCGAAGGCCAGCACATACGCCTTGGACGCGCTGTAGACGCCGTTCAGGACTTCGGCGGCGATGCCGACCACCGACGAGATGTTGACGATCGTGCCGCTGCCTTTCTCGGAGAACACCGGGCCGATGGCATACGTGAGACGCGTGAGGGCCGTGATGTTCAGGTCGATCATGGATTCCATCGCTTCCACGTCGGCGGTCTGCAGCGAGGCGACCGAACCGACGCCGGCGTTGTTGACCAGCAGCGAGATGCTGGCGTCCTGCTTCAACAGCGTCTCGATCCGGGCCAGATCGGCCTTGTTGTTCAGGTCCGCGGCGATGCCCTTCACCGAGCGGCCGGTGTCGGCGCCCAGGCGGGCCGCCAGCGCGTTCAGGCGGGCTTCGTTGCGGGCGATCAGGATCAGGTCGTAGCCGCGGCGGGCGAGGCGGTCCGCATAGATCGCGCCGATGCCGGTGGAGGCGCCCGTGATGACGGCGGTGCCCTTGGTGGTCGTGCTCATGTCAGTGCTCTTTCAGGTGGGTTGGAGGCGACGTTCTGTCTGGCCCTGGGAAGAATTCTGGTGACCGGGACCCGTTTCCTCAATGTCATTGATGCAATGAATCCGGCCACTTCCAATGTCAGTCCTTGGCGACCAGCACCAGCTTCTGGTTCACGAATTCCTTGATGCCGAGTTCGGACAGTTCACGCCCATAGCCGGAACGCTTCACGCCGCCGAACGGCAGTTCGGGACCGGTGCTGGAGAAGGTGTTGATCCAGACCGCGCCCGTCTCGATGCGCGAGGCCAGGGCCGTCGCCCGCACGATGTCCTTCGAGAACACGACGCCCGAGAGTCCGTAGCGGGAATCGTTGGCCAGCTCGACGATCTCGTCGTCGCCGCGCACGACGTAGACCTGCGCCACGGGACCGAAGAACTCCTCGAAGTAGGCGGGGTTGTCGCGTCGGACGTCGGTCAGGATCGTCGGCTCGAAGAAGTGGCCGATGCGGTCCACGACCTTGCCGCCGTAATGCAGCGTGGCGCCGTGCGCGACGGCCTGCTGCACCTGCCGGGCCAGTCCGTCACGCGCGGACTGCGAGGACAGCGGACCCAGGGTGGTCGACTCGTCCAGCGGGTCGCCGATCTTCACGGCCTTGAACGCCGCGGTGAACTTCTCGAGGAAGGCGTCGGCGATGCGCTCATGCACCAGGAAACGCTTCGCGCCGATGCACTCCTGGCCGCCGACATGCAGGCGCGAAAAGGCGCCCAGCTCGACGGCCTTGTCCAGGTCGGCGTCCTCCAGGACGATGAACACGTCGTTGCCGCCCATCTCGAGCGTCGTCTTCTTGAGGTGCTTGCCCGCCTGGGCGGCGATGGCGCTGCCCGCCCCTTCGGAGCCGGTCATCGCGGCGCCCTGCACGCGGTCGTCCGCGATGATCCGGGCGACCTGGTCCGCGGTGATGAACAGGTTGGTCCAGGCGCCCTTGGGCGCGCCGGCCTCCGTCACCAGCGCCTCGAAGACGCTGGCGGAATGCGGCACGATGCTGGCGTGCTTGGCGACGATCGGATTGCCCGCCGCCAGGTTGGGCGCCATCACGCGCATCAGCTGATAGAACGGGAAGTTCCACGGCTCGACCGCCAGTAGCACGCCGATGGGGTGATGCTCGATCCACGCGTCGCCCTGCGCCGATTCGATCTTGACCGGCGCGAGGAAACGCTCGGCGTTGTCCGCATAGAAGCGCGCGATCTCGGCGACCACGCCGATCTCGGCGCGGCTCTCGCCGATCAGCTTGCCCATCTCGTTGGTGATCAGCGTCGCCAGTTCCTCGGCGCGCGAGTCGATCAGATCCGCGAGCCGGCGCAGCACCTGCAGACGGGGCTGGATGTCGCCCTTGCTCCAGGACGACTTGTAGAGACGATGCGCGTCGGCCAGGGCGGTTTCGACATCGGCATCGGTGTGATTGGGCCACGTGCGGATGAGCTCGTTGGTGGTCGGATTGATGGTCTGGTAGGCCATGACGGAGTCCTTTGGATTGCGTTTGAATCGAATGGACGGGACGTCCATCGATGCTTCGAATCTCGGGGGCGTGGATGGGAAGGACAACGTCGGATCCGCAAGGATTCCGGCCATGCGGCGCGGATCGCACCCTGGCCCGACGGGGAGATTCCCGCTACCCGTGCGCATTCGATCGGCGGTGAAATACAGTGAGTCCTTTCATCGCGATCGATGACTCATGCATTCCATCGGACTGGTCGTCTACCCCAACTTCCAGGCGCTCGGCCTGGCGGTGCTCACGGTGTTCGAGTACGCCAACCTGATGAGCGAAACGCCGGCGTACGAGTTCACGCTGGTGTCGGAACGCGGCGGTCTCACGACCTGCTCCCAAGGCTTCTCGGTCCACACCGAGAAACTGCGCGCCCGTGTCTACGACACGCTCATCGTCACCGGCGACAACGAATGCCGGCTGCCGCCGCAGAGCCTGCTGGATTTCCTCGCCACGGCGCCGGATCAATCACGGCGGGTGACCTCGGTCTGCACCGGCTCCTTCGTGCTCGCGGCGGCGGGTCTGCTCGACGGCCGTCGCGCCACGACGCACTGGTACCACGCACAGGCATTCCGTCAGCAGTACCCCGACGTGCAGCTTGAAGAGGATCGGATCTTCATCGTGGACGGGCCGATCTGGACGTCGGCCGGCATGAGCGCGGGCGTCGACCTGGCGCTCGCCATCGTCGAGAAGGACCTGGGGTCGGAGATCGCGCGCTCCGTCGCGCGCAAGCTGGTCGTGTATCAGCGCCGCGGCGGCGGTCAATCGCAGTTCTCAGCCCTGCTGGAACTCGATGCGAAATCGGACCGCGTCCAGCTCGCGCTGAACTACGTCAGGGAGAACCTGGCCAGCGACCTCTCGGTGGAGGTGCTGGCGGAGGCGGCGAGCCTGAGTCCGCGTCAGTTCAGCCGCGTGTTCCGCGAAGAGACGGGGCAGTCGCCGGCGAAGGCCGTCGAGCGGCTTCGCGTGGAAGCCGCGCGCCTCATGATGGAAACGAGCCGGCATCCGATCGAGGTGATCGCGCGCGAGACGGGTTTCGGCGATCGCGAGCGCATGCGGCAGGCCTTCCTGCGCGCCTTCGGACAGCCGCCCCAGGCGATCCAGCGCCTGTCGCTCCCGCCGGAGATGACCGTCTGAAGCAGCGGCCTCACATCGCGTCCTGAAGCGACGCGTCAGGATCAGGCCTCGTCCGGCGTCCAATCCGGGCTGAATCCACCCAGGGTCGGGTGGTACATCTCGTCCCCGGTGTGCTGGGTGAATTCGACGTTGAGCCGATCTTCCCGCAGCCCCAGGACCTCGATGCAATGGGCGCAGAGCGCCTTGGCGACCTGCATCCGCAGCTCCGGCGGCCGGCCCTTGCGGATGTCCAGCATCATGAGCGCGACGGGTGTCGGCTCGTCGCCGATCTCGGGGATCCGCCAGACCCCGCCCTCGCCGAGTTCGCGGATGGCGACGCTGATGCGGCGCACGTCGACGGACATCATCTCGGCATAGGTCTCGCTCATCCGCTTGGCCAGCAGGCGCTTGGCCTCGACCGGGTAATGATCGTTCACGTCGAGCTGCAGATAGGGCATGGAGGTCTCCGAGGTGGATTCGATAGCGGTCCGTCCCGCCGACTATAGTTGCATATGCATTTATTTGCCAAGGACGGCCGCGCGGACGTCCTTGTCAGGGACGTCCGTCGATCTCAGACCTGCGCAATGCCGCCGTCGACGAAGAACTCGCTGCCGGTCACGAAGCTGCTCTCGTCGGAGGCCAGGAAGGCGATGACCTGCGCGACCTCGTCGTCGCGACCGGTGCGCGACAGCGGCGTGACGGACGCGGCATAGTCGAAGAAGCCGGCGAGCTGGTCTTGCGCCACGCCCGTCTTCTCATGGCCCGGCGTCTTGATGACGCCGGGACTGACGGCGTTGACGCGGATGTCGCGCCCTTTCAGGTCGGACGCCCAGGTCCGCGCGAAGGAGCGCACCGCGGCCTTCGTCGCGCTGTAGATGCTCCAGTTGGCGAAGCCCTTGCTCGCGACGATCGACGCGAGAAGGATGATGGAACCGCCGGCGCTCATCAGCGGCAACGCCTTCTGCACCGTCCAGACCACGCCCTTGACGTTGGTGTTCAGCAGCGAGTCCACGTGCTCCTCGGTCAGGCTGCCGAGCGGCGCCAGCGCGGCGAAGCCGGCATTCGCGCAGACGATGTCCAGACGGCCGGACTCGGCCTTCACGCGCTCGAAGAGCCGGTCCAGGTCGGCCGGCCGGGTGACGTCGCCGACGACGGCGACCGCGCGCTCGCCCAAGGAGGCTGCCGCCGCTTCGAGTTCCTGGGCGCGCCGTCCCGTCAGATAGACGCGGGCGGCGCCCTGCTCGATCAGGGTCCTGGCAGTGGCCAGTCCGATGCCCGAGTTCGCCCCGGTGACAACGGCGATCTTTCCTTCCAGCTTCATGAATCTCTCCAAATCAATCACAAGGTCGAGGCGGTCGTCCCACGACCCATCGGGCCCGGCTCCACGCCTAAGCATGATGGCCATCACGCTTGGCGGCGAAGCATGATTGCTATCATGTTCGGTGTCAAGCGCACGCCGCTCGTCACGCGCCGTTCACATCGAAGGAGTTCCCATGCGTTATCCCGCCGCCGAGACCGCCGAGAAGCACGCCCGCATCCTGGAGACAGCGGCAGCGCTGTTTCGAAAGAAAGGATTTGCGGGCGTGAGCGTCGGCGAGCTCATGCGCGCGTCAGGGCTGACGCACGGGCCGTTCTACAACCACTTCGCCTCAAAGGAGGCGCTGATGAGCGAAAGCTTCGAGCACGCCTCGTTGGCCTCGCTGGCGACCATCGAGGCCGCGGGCGAATCGCCGAAGGCGCTGCTGGCGCACTTCGACGACTACCTGAGCGCCACGCACCGGGACGCGCCTGAACAAGGCTGCCTGTTCGCCTGTCTGGCGACCGAGGTGGGCCGCGAGGAGAGCGTTCGTCCGTCGTTGACGCGCTACCTCCGCACGGCGATCGGCCACCTGAGCAAGCCATGGGGAAAGCTCACCAGGAAGGCCGCGCGACGCGAGGCGATCCACACCGTGTCCGCCATGGTGGGCGCCATGGTGCTGGCACGCGCGGTGGATGACCCCGAGCTCTCCGACGAGATCCTGACGAGCGTGCGCGAGACGCTGCGGAAATCTGTCGCCGCGGCTGCCTCGATCTAGTCGCCGTCAGCGGATCACCACTTTGACCGTGTTCCGAAGCTCACCCAACCCGGTCGCCGACACGCGCACGACGTCGCCGTCCCGCAGGAACCGAGGCGGCGAGAAGCCGATGCCGACCCCGACCGGCGTGCCGGTGGCGATGATGTCGCCCGGCAGCAGGGTCATCGCCGACGACAGCGTCGCGATCAGCTTCGGAACGCTGAAGATGAGGTCGCTCAGCGGCGCGTCCTGGCGCAGTTCCCCGTTCACCCATGTCCGCACGCGCAGCGACTCGACCGGCGCCTGGTCGATCGTCGTGATCCAGGGACCGAGCGGGCAGAAGGTGTCCAGGGATTTGCCCAGAAACCACTGCACATGACTGCGTTGCAGGTCCCGCGCCGTCAGGTCGTTGAGCGCCACGAAGCCGAACACCGCGTCGAGCGCCTCGCCCTCCGGGACGTTGCGGCACTCCCGGGCGATCACGACGCCGATCTCGCCCTCGTAGTCCACCGAAGAGGTCGTCGCCTCGCTGAAGACGATGGGGTCGGTGGGCCCGGCCAAGGACGTCGTGGCCTTCGTGAAGAACTGCGGCGACGACGGGATCGCGGCGGCACCGCTCGTCGCGTTGAAGCCGCTGGTGTCGAACTCGCGTGCGTGATCGACGTAGTTCTTGCCCACGGCAAAGACGTTGCGGACCAGTTGCGACAGCGGCGAGAGGAAGGTGACCTCGTCGAACGCCGCACGTCCGGTGGCGGCGTCGACGAGTTCCTTTGCGCTCAGGCGGCGCTCGATGACCGTGCGCACGGGATTGGGGTCATGGGCGAGCAGGCGGTCGAGCAGAAGGACTTCGAGTCCCTCTTCCTCGACCAGCGCGAGCTTGATCCGACCCTGGTGGATGACGCGGGCGAGCTTCATGGGATCGGTGCGCCGGTGCGTCAGGCGGCCTTGGGCGCGTACTGCATCTCGCCGTTGCCGAAGGACCAGTCCTCGCGGGCCACGTCGACCAGGCTGATCCAGATGTCCTGGATGCGCAGGCCGGTCTTCCCGGCGATGCCCTCGGCCACCGCCTTGTAGAAGGCCTGCTTCACCTCGACGGTCCTGCCGGCATTCCAGGTGACCTGGATGAAGACGATGTTCGGGGTGTAGGTGACGCCGAGGTAGCCCTCCTGCGGGTAGATCAACTCGTCCTCGGTGTGGCGCGTGACGATCTGGAACTTGTCGTTGGCGGGAACGTTCGCGACGCGCGTCATCGCGTCGTACACGACGTGGCTGATCGCATGGACGGTATCGGCAGTCGCCGTCTTGGCGATGTTGATTCGGACGAGAGGCATGGTGGACTCGAGGCTGAGGAAGAACCGCGTGGCGGGCTGATGACCGGACCATACGCAGCGCCGTAGCATCGATCAAGCGAATAGTTGTCATGCATAGAATGCGTCATTCGCATACTGTGATGACACCAGGAATCGCCATGCTGGACGAACTGAAAGCTTTCATCGCCGTGGTCGACACGACCTCCCTGACGAAAGCGGCGGACCGTCTGTCGCTCACGCAGTCAGCGGTGTCCCGCCGTGTCCAGCAACTGGAAGATCTGTTGGGAACGCCGCTGCTCGACCGGTCGACGCGCCCGCCGACCGCCACGGCCGTGGGCCGGCGCATTCATCAGTCGGGCTCGGCGATTCTTCGCGATATCGACCGTCTGAAGCGCCTCGCCAGGGATGACGAGGCGCCCAGCGGAACCTTCCGGATCGGGCTGCCGCAGGTCATCGCGGACGTCGCGCTGTTCGAGATCGCGATGCGCCTGAGAACGAACTTTCCCGCGCTCGACCTGAGGTGCCGCACCGACTGGAGCACGGCGCTGCAGAAGTCGGTCGCGAACGGCGATCTCGATGCGGCGGTGCTCATGCTGCCGTCGGGAAGCGTGCCTCCGGCGGGAACGGAAGCCAGGCACATCGCCACCTTCGACGTGCTGGTCGTGCAGAGCCGGCACGCGCCTGTCGTGCCGGAACGCTCAAGCATCGCCCAGTTGGCCGACAGCGAATGGATCCTGAATCCGCAGGGCTGCGGCTATCGCGCCGCGCTGCAGCGGGCGATGGAAGGCGCCGGCAAGCAGCTGCGCCTGGGCGTCGATGTGCACGGGACGGAAACGCAGCTCCGGCTCGTCGCGGCGGGGATGGGGCTCGGCCTGGCGCCACGCAGCCTGCTGGCCGCCAGCAGCCACCTGCCGGGGCTCTCGCTGGTGGAAGTGGACGACTTCTCTCTGACGCTTGACCTCTGGCTGGCGCATGCCCATGCGCTTGGGAATCTAGGACAGGCGCTCGAGGTGCTCCATCAGGCGCTCACCGAGCCGTCGCAGGCCGAGGACGCCTCGAGCCCTGGCGCAGAGTCGACATGTTGAAGGCACCATGGCTTCGAAACGTGGGGAATGAATGCAGACCGCCCGCCATCGCGGGCGAGTCGAACACGCCTCACTTCACCGCCAGGAACTCGCTCACCGCTTTCACCGTCACCGCGGGCGCCTCCTCCATCAGCCAATGGCCGGCGTTCGGCACCACCAGCTCGGTGACGGTCGTCGCCGCGTTCCTCATCACGATCGCCTCGTTCGCACCGAAGGACTTCTCCCCGCCGATTGCCAGCACCGGCATCGTGAGCCTGGTCTTCACCGACTCCGCGTTGTCCTCCGCATCCTTGCGGATGGCGAGGAACTGCGCGAACGCCGCCTTCATCGCACCCGGCCGCGCATACAGCCTCGCGTAGTGCCGGCGCGTCGCCTCGTCCACTTTGGACGGATCACCGGCGAACTCGTTCCAGAAGCGGTCCAGGTAGATGCGCTCGCGGCCCTTCACCAGGCGCAGCGCGTCGTTGCCGCCGAAGTCGAAATGCCACAGCGCGGGCAGCCGCACGATCTGGTCCCAGGGCGGCACGCCCGGCACCGGCGCGTCCATCACCACCAGTCGCGTCGTCTTGTCCGGATATCGCGCCGCGTAGGCATACGCCACCATCGTCCCGATGTCGTGTCCCACCACGTCCGACTGATCGATGCCGAGCTGCTCCAGCACCGCCCGGATGTCGCCGGCCTGGGTCCGCTTGTCGTAGCCGCCCTCCGGCTTCGACGACAGCCCCATCCCGCGCAGGTCCGGCACCACGACGCGATGCGTCTTCGCCAGCTCGACCGCCAGCGGCGTCCACATGTCGCCGGTATCGCCGAAGCCGTGCAGCAGCACCACCGCCGGACCGTTGCCGCCCACCCGCACGTGCATCGTCACGTCGCCGACGCGAAGGTCACGCACCGCGAAGCTCGCGGGATAGGGCTCCGGCGCGGCCAGCGCGGAGGTCACCGCCAGGAAGGAGCACGCCGCCGCCAGCAGGCCCGCGCCGAGCAAACGCTTGAAGTTTCCGTTCACGAGAAGTCTCCACGCAGCGTCACCGGCAGGCCGGAGCGGCACCGCATCGAAGTCTGCGTGGGCAGTGTGGTCGCCGGCTGGGCAGGGCGCCTCTCCCGATTGGGGCAGGCGCGACCCGCGCCCCGGCTCGTCGTCCCGGCTCAGCGTCCGGCCGCGGCCCGGCGCGACTCCTCGCGCCAGCTGTCCATCAGCACGCGGCTGTGCTCGCGCGAGGCACGCTTGATCGTCGCGACCTCCTCCGGCCCGAAGCGCTCCCAGCCGAGCTTGGTCAGCATGGTCCGCCGCCCCAGCGAGAACACCATCACCTGCCCGCACAGCATCATCACGCGCATCGCCAGCAGCGGGTCCTTCTCCGGCATGCCGCAGTAGCGCGCGACCACGCGGGCCGACATCTCGCCCATCTGCGGCCGCAAGGTCTTGTCGAAGATCTCGAACAGCACGCCCGGCGCATGCCCGATCTGCTCGTGCGCGATGAACAGCCGGCGGTACTCGGCGTCGTCGGGCAGCAGCTGGAAATCGGTCAGCGCGTCCAGCATCACGCCGAAGGCCTCGAAGAGCTGGTCCGGCGTCGCCGCCGGGTCGGCCAGCACCACCTTCGTCCGCTCGACCACCGGCCCGAAATGCGCCGCCGAGCTGTCCGCGATGTACTGCGCGCAGGCCCGGTACACGCCTTCCTTGTTGTCGAAGTAGTACTGCAGCGCCGGCGCGTTCACGCCGGCCGCCTTCGCGATCTCGCGCGTCGACGCGCCTTCGAAACCCCGCTCGCTGAACAGCCGCAACGCCACGTCAATGATGCGGCGGCGGGTCTCCTCGCCGCGCGCATAGGCGGCGTCGGCGCGGTGTCGGGGGGCTCGGACGGGACGTTCGGTCATGTGTAAAGCTGGCTGAAGTCAAAAATATACCAGTTGACAGAAATCTTCCAACTGGAAAAAGATAGCGACCGGAATAATTCTTCGAGCCGGCGAGCCCGGCCACGCCCATGTCTTCCCAGACCCCCGCCGGCCCGAACGGGCCTGACGCCTCGACGTCCACCCCCGCGTCGGCCCCGGTGGCGCCCGCCACCGCCACCGCCAAGTCACCGTCCAAACCGTCCTCGAATCGCAGGCCCGTGCTGCTGGTCATCGCCGCGGCGGCGCTGGTCGCCGCCGGCGCGTACGGCGTCCACTGGTGGACCACCGGCCGCTTCATCGAGACCACCGACGACGCCTACCTGAAGGCCGACAGCGTCACCGCCGCGCCCAAGGTCGGCGGTTATGTGACTCAGGTCTATGTGGTCGCCAACCAGACGGTGAAGCGCGGCGATCCGCTCGTGAAGCTGGACGCCCGCCAGTACCAGGCCGCCGCCGACCAGTCGCAGGCCACCATCGACGGCCGCAAGGCCGACATCCGCCGCTTCGAGGCGGACATCCTCCAGCAGCAGGGCCAGCTCGCGCAGACCCGCGCCCAGGCCGAGGCCTCGCGGCTGGCGCTGACGCATGCGCAGGACGAGGTGACGCGCCATACACCGCTGGCCGCCACCGGCGCGACCACCGCCGAGCGTCTGGCCGAGCTGCGCAACACCCGCGACCAGGCCGTCGCCAGCCTGGCCGCCGCCGAGGCCGCGGTGAAGGCCGCCGACGGCCGGCTGAAGTCGAGCGAGGCGCAGGTCGCGCAGTCGAAGGCGCAGGTCGAGGCCGCCGAGGCCGCGCTGCGCCAGAACCACCTCGACGTCGACGACACCGTCGTGCGCGCCGCCATCGACGGCCGCATCGGCGACACCACCGTGCGCGTCGGCCAGTTCGTGCAGCCGGGCACGCGGATGATGACCGTGGTGCCGACGCAGGACGTGTACCTCGTCGCCAACTTCAAGGAGACGCAGATCGGCCGCATGCGCGCCGGCCAGCCGGTGACGCTGCACGTCGACGCCTTGCCCGATCTCGACCTGCACGGCACCGTCGAGAGCTTCTCGCCCGGCACCGGCGCGCAGTTCGCGCTGCTGCCGTCGGAGAACGCCACCGGCAACTTCACGAAGATCGTCCAGCGCGTGCCGGTGCGCATCCGCGTGACGCTCGATCCGAAGGCGGATCCGACGCTGCGCGATCGCCTGCTGCCCGGGCTCTCGGTGACCACCGACGTCGACACGCGCGGAGCCCGCCATGGCTGAGGCCGCATCGCCGGCCGCGTCGACTGTGCCGGGTGCGTCGGGGGCGCCGGGTGCGGCATCGCCTGCCGAGGCCAACGCCGGCACGGGCGACTGGATCGCCGTGGCCGCCGGCGCGCTCGGCGCGCTGATGGCGACGCTGGACATCTCGATCACCAACTCCGCGCTGCCGCAGATCCAGGGCGCGATCGGCGCGACCGGCACCGAAGGCACCTGGATCTCCACCGGCTACCTGATGTCGGAGATCGTCATGATCCCGCTGGCCGCGTGGCTCACGCGTGTCTTCGGGCTGCGCAACTTCCTGGTCGGCAACGCGGCCCTGTTCACCTGCTTCTCGGTGCTGTGTGGCCTCTCGGGCAGCCTGCCGATGCTGATCCTCGCGCGCATCGGGCAGGGCTTCACCGGCGGCGCGATGATCCCCACCGCGCAGACCATCATCCGCACGCGGCTGCCGCGGCATCAACTCCCCGTCGGCATGACGCTGTTCGGGCTGATCGTGCTGCTCGGGCCGCTGCTGGGACCCGTGCTCGGCGGCTGGCTGACCGAGAACGCCAGCTGGCACTGGTGCTTCTTCATCAATGTGCCGGTCTGCGCCGCGCTGCTCGCGCTGCTGCTGCTCGGCCTGCCCGCGCAGCGCATGCATCTCGAGGAGTTCATCCGCGCCGACTGGCTGGGCATCGTCGGCCTCGCGGTCGGATTGTCGACGCTGACCGTCGTGCTCGAGGAAGGCCAGCGCGAGCGCTGGTTCGAGTCCTCGATGATCCTCACGCTGAGCCTGGTCTCCGCCGTCGGCATGGCGATGATCGCGCTCTCGCAGCGCTACGCGTCCAGGCCCATCCTGCGGCTGCGCCTGCTGCGCAACTGGCACTACGCCAGCGTCATCGTCATCGTGTTCACCGTCGGCGCGGGGCTGTACTGCATCTCCTACCTGGTGCCGCAGTTCCTCGCGCTGATCGCGGGCTACAACGCGGCCCAGTCGGGCGCGATCATGCTGCTGGCGGGCCTGCCCGCCTTCCTGATGATGCCCATCCTGCCGCGGCTGATCTCGCGGGTGGACCTGCGCGTGATGGTGATCCTCGGCCTGGCCGCCTTCGCCGCGAGTTGCCTGCTCGACATCGGCCTCACCGCGCAGAGCGTCGGCCACGACTTCATCGGCTCGCAGCTGCTGCGCGGCGTCGGCCAGATGCTCTGCATGATGCCGCTCAACCAGGCGTCGATGGCGACCGTCACGCGCGAGGAATCGGGCGACGCCGCCGGCATCTACAACATGGCGCGCAACCTCGGCGGTTCCGTCGGCCTGGCCGTCATCGGCACCTTCATCGACCGGCGCAACAGCCTGCACATCGACCGGCTGGGCGAGACGCTCAACGCGAATTCCACGCTGGTCCAGGATCGCCTGGCCGGCAGCGCCGCCAGCCACTTCGCGCAGGTGGGCGACTTCGCCTATGCGCAGCTGCAGGCGATGAAGGAGCTCGTGCTGACCATCCATCAGCAGGCCAGCGTGATGACCTTCTCCGAAACCTTCTACGTGCTCGCGGCCGCGCTGCTGCTCTGCGTTCCGCTGGCGCTCACGCTCAAGACACCGCAGCAGCCCGGCAAGGCGCCGGTGTCCAACGACGCGCATTGAGATCCTCATGACTCAGTTCCCTCACTTCCCTGACCTCCCTCACCGGCCTCAGCTGCCTCATTGCCGGCGACCCGGCCGACTTCGGCCGGGCCTCACCACGCTCACCACGCTGTCGGCCATCGCGGCCGCCGCAGCCATGCTGCTGCTGACCGGCTGCACCACGGTCGGCCCCGACTACAAGGGCGCGCCGGCCGTCGCGGCCGAAGCGCTCCAGCAATCGCGCTTCAAGCGCGACGATCCATCCGCCAACGCCGTTGCACCGGTGGCGGCGCAGTGGTGGCGCGCGCTCGGCGACGCCACGCTCGATGCCCTCGTCGAGCAGGCGTTGGCCCAGAGCCCGACGCTGCAGGCCGCCGAAGCCCGACTGCGTTCCGCACGCGCCGCGTTCAAGGCGCAGGAGGCCAACGGCCGCCCGACAGGGTCGGCGTCGGTGCTGGGCGCCGGCGTCTGGCAAGGCCCGGGCACCGATCACGAGAGCTCGCTCCACCTCTACAGCGTCGGCTTCGATGCGACGTGGGAGGTCGACCTCTTCGGCGGCACGCGGCGCGCGGTCGAGTCCGCCTCGGCGCAGGCGCAGGCCGTGCAGGCCGACCTGGCCGACGCACAGGTGTCGCTGACGGCGGAGGTCGCGTCGACCTACGTCGGCCTGCGCGCGCAGCAAGGCCGCCAGGCGCTGCTGCGTGACACCGCCACCTTCGACGCGCAGGCGCTGGCGCTGGTCCTGCAGCGACGCGACCAGGGCGTCGCGACGGTCGACGACGTCGAGCAGCGGGCCCAGCAGGCCGAAGCGACGCA
>NZ_DASVNZ010000348.1:0-12912 GCF_036486225.1 Roseateles sp.
CGCTCGCGGTAGAGCTGCAGGCCGCGGTCGTTGGCGCGTTGGGCGGTCACGCGGGCGCCGGCATCGACACGGGCGGTGGGAGCGGCCAGGGCCTGATCCTTGCCGTCCAGACCCTTGATGGTGACCTGCACGGAGGTCGCGCTCGCCGCGGGCGATCCCGGTGCGGCGCCGGTCGGCGCGGAGGCCTGCGCCACCGGCTGCAGCTGCGCGTTGCGGGCGTCGTCCGCCTGCTTGGCCAGCGCGCTGGTCTTGGCGTCGAGCTGGTTGCTGTCGCCGCTGAGCGCCTGCTCCTGCGTGGACGCGAGTTCGAAGATGAACTCGCCGCCCTCGCTGCCCGGCAGGCTGCCGAAGGCCGGCGTCTGGTGCGCGATCGCCGACACCGCCGGCGCCACGTAGGCGGCCAGCTCGGTCGCGGTGATGAGGCCGTCGCCGTTCAGGTCGGCCTTGCCGGACAGCGCCTGCAGCAGCGTCCAGGTGAAGACCGAATGCCCGCCCGGACCGTCGTCGGCGACCTGCTGGTCGGCGCCGCCGGCCGTCATCATCTGGCGGCCCAGCCGGCGTGCGTTGTCGCGCACGAAGTTCGAGCTGCCGCCCGGGGCGCCGCCGCGCGTCAGGCCCAGGCCCGAGTAGCAGGCATCGATGACGAAGAAGGCGTGCTTGGCCGGCAGCGCCTCGCTGAGCTCCTGCAGCTGCGGCATCGCGATCGCGTCGGTCTGCAGGTCGTCGGTGCCGGCGTCGACCGGGATGATGTAGCCGACGTCGCGCCCGCTCGGCAGCTTGCGCGTGCTGCCGTGGCCGGCGAAGAACACGAACACGCGGTCGTCACGCTTGAGCCTGCCGTCGCCGCCCTTGCGCGCCATGCCGTTGAGCGCGCGCAGGATGTTGGCGCGGGTCGCGTCGGCGTCGGTCAGCGTGGTGACGTTCTCGGGCCGGAAACCGAATTGCGTCTGCAGCGTCTCCTGGATCGCGCGGGCGTCGCGCACCGCATGCTGCAGCCGCGGCCAGGCCTTGTACTGGTCGATGCCGATCACGAGCGCGACGCTGTCGCGATAGAGGTTGGCGCCGGCGAGTTCCGGCGGTGTCGCGTCCGCGGCGGGCGTGTCGGCCGCGACGATCTTCCCGTCCTTCCAGGCCGCGAACTTGTAGCCCTCGGCCTTGAGCTGGTCGAGCACCAGCGGCAGCGCCTCGACGGTGCGCGCATGGATGTCATGGAACAGCACGATGCCGCGCTGCTGCTTGCCGAGTTCCCCCAGCACGCGCGCCGCGATGGACTTGGGGATCGGATCCGACCAGTCCAGCGAGTCGACGTTCCACATCATCGAGCGCAGCTTGAGCGCCTCGATGGCGCCCAGCGCCGCGTCGTTGCGCGCGCCGTAGGGGAAGCGGAACAGCGCCTGGCCGTCGCGGCCGGCGGCGTCCAGCAGCGCCTCGGTCGAGCTCGCTTCCTGGCGCACCTTGTCGAGCTCGAACTTCGACATCACGCCGTGGCTGAAGCTGTGGTTCGCGATCGGGTGACCGGCGGCGAGCACGCGCTTGGCGACCTCGCTGCCGGGACCGGGCTTGACCTTGCCGTTGGCGTCGACGCTGCCCAGGTTGCGGCCCAGTTCGAAGAACACGGCCGGCGCCTGGTAACGCTTGAGGATCTCCAGGATCTCGTCGGTGTAGCGCGGGTGCGGGCCGTCGTCGAAGGTCAGCAGCACCGTCTTGGGCGGCAGCTGGCGGCCGAAGAACTCGCGCTCCGCCTTGGTCGGTCCGCGTGTCGCGGCCGGTGCCTGCGCGGACGCCGTGGCGGGAGCCACCGGCGTGGCGTCGTCCGGTCCTTCCGTGACGCTCGGACGCGCCTGCAGGTCCGGCAGGATGGTTGCGTAGTCCTTCAGGATGCGGTCGCGCGCGTACAGGCCCTTGAGCTTGGCGACGTAGTCGGTCCACTTCTCGCGCTTGGGCACGATGCCGCGCTGCGCGAAGCGGCCGAAGGTGTCGCGCAGTTCCTGCTCGTAGGCGTTCTCGATCTCGGCCAGCACGCTCAGGTCCTCGCCCGCGCGCTTGGCCAGCTTGAGGCCGGCGATGCTCTGCGAGGTCGAGAACTGCTGCGCCAGCTGCGACAGGAATTCCTTGAAGGCGAGCCGGTCGGCGTCGAACCACGACGGCTCCTGCTCGACGCGGTCCAGCAGCTCCGACAGCGCGGCCAGGCCGGCGGGGTCGGTGCTCTTGGCCGCGGTCTCCCCGAGCGCGCGGATGCTCTCCTGCATGTCGTGGAAGAGCAGCATGCCGACGGCGCGCACGGCGTCGCGCTCGGCGGGCTTGAGCGCGGCTTCGCCGTCCATCAGCACGATCATCTGGCGATAGCGCGCGAGCACCTCATCGCTCTGCTTGAGCAGCGTGGCGCTGACGGCCGGATTGGCGGAAGCCGCCTCCAGCGGCGCCAGTGGCCGGGGCGCGTCGCCGGCGGGCTTGCAGCCGCTCATCAGGGTCATGGTGACGGCGGACGCCGCGGCCATGACGAGCGTGCGCGTCTGGGCGGTCATCCAGACGGCGCCCTTGCGTTGACTTCTCTCTTGCATGCCTTCCCTCGAACCTTCCCTCAAAGTCCCTGCGACGGATCCGCCGGAGGCCCTCCCTGGGGCGACGGCTGGCCGGAGCGGGGGCCATTGTGACCCGCTCTGTAGAATCCCCGGGTTTGTCCCACCCCCTGAATGGCCGGTTCCGGCCCCCCGCGCGCCATGAATCTCTCCGCCCTCACCGCCCTGTCGCCCCTGGATGGCCGTTACGCGTCGCGCATGGCCGCGCTGCGCCCGCTGCTGTCGGAGTTCGGACTGATGCACCGCCGAGTCCAGGTGGAGATCGAATGGTTCATCGCGTTGTCCGACGCGGGCCTGGCGGAACTGAAGCCGCTGTCGACCGCCTCGCGGGAATTCCTGCGGGCGCTGGTGGTCAACTTCTCCGAGGCCGACGCGCAGGCGATCAAGGACATCGAGAAGACGACCAACCATGACGTGAAGGCGGTCGAGTACTGGATCAAGCAGCAGTTCGCCGGCAAGGCGGAGCTGGAAGGCGCCGGCGAGTTCGTGCACTTCGCCTGCACCAGCGAGGACATCAACAACACCAGCCACGGCCTGATGCTGAAGGCCGCGCGCGATCAGGTGATCCTGCCGGCGCTGGACCGCGTCATCGAGAAGATGACCGCGATGGCCCAGGCCCACGCCGCCGCGCCGATGCTCAGCCGCACGCACGGCCAGACCGCCAGCCCGACGACGGTCGGCAAGGAGATCGCGAACGTGGTGGCGCGCCTGCGCCGCGCCCGCACCGTCATCGCCGAGGTGAAGCTGCTGGCCAAGATGAACGGCGCCGTGGGCAACTACAACGCCCACCTGTCGGCCTATCCCGAGAAAGACTGGGAAGCGTTCAGCCGGTCGGTGATCGAGCAGCAGCTGGGCCTGACCTTCAACCCGTACACGATCCAGATCGAGCCGCACGACTACATGGCCGAGCTGTTCGACGCCGTGACGCGCGCCAACACCATCCTGGTGGACTGGTCGCGCGACGTGTGGGGCTACGTGTCGCTGGGTTACTTCAAGCAGAAGACCAAGGCGGGCGAGATCGGCTCGTCGACGATGCCGCACAAGGTCAACCCCATCGACTTCGAGAACGCCGAGGGCAACTTCGGCCTGGCCAGCGCGGTGCTGACCCACCTGAGCCAGAAGCTGCCCATCTCGCGCTGGCAGCGGGACCTGACGGACTCGACCGTGCTGCGCAACATGGGCGTGGCGCTGGGGTACGCGCTGCTGGGCTACGACTCGCTCACCAAGGGCCTCGACAAGCTGGAACTCAACCAGGCCGCGCTGGACGCCGACCTGGACTCGTCTTGGGAAGTGCTGGCCGAGCCGATCCAGACGGTGATGCGCCGCTACGCGCTGCCCAACCCGTATGAGCGTCTGAAGGAACTGACGCGCGGCAAGGCGATCACGCGCGAATCGATCCAGACCTTCATCCAGGGACTGGAGCTGCCCGAAGCCGAGAAGCAGCGTCTGCTGGCGATGACGCCGGGCAACTACACCGGCACCGCGGAGGCGCTGGCGAAGCGGATCTGATCTGGTCGATCGATCGAGACCAGGCGATCGGCCTGATCGCAAAAAAGGGGCAGTGCATACAGGCACTGCCCCTTTTTGCTATCGAACCTCCTGGCCAGGCGCCTGGATCAAGCGCCCGGATCAGGCGCCGGATCAAGCATCCCGATCCGCCGTCGCCGGCTGACGCCAGCGGCGCACGACCAGGACCACGCAGCTGGCGATCCAGGCCGCGGCGGTGACCGCGAGCACCGTGCCGACCAGCGGTTCCGGCGCGAGCGCCGCGATCGCCAGGAAGGCCTCCGCGCCGATCGCGGCGACCAGGGCCCCGAGCACGGCGACGGCGGCCCGCGAGACGCGGGGACGCGTGCCATCCATGGCCGCGGCCAGGAAGACCGCCGTCACGCGGAAGACGACGGCGCCCCACACCAGCGCGCCCACGATCGCCAGGAAGAGCTCGGTGTACGACCAGGCCGAGCAGCATCCCGGCAGCGCGAGCACGAGACGGGCACCCGCGCCTGCGGCGATCACGCGCGCCACCGTCCGGGGCAGGCCGCCCTTGGACGGCCATGCGGGGGCATAGTCGCTCACCGCGTGACGTTGCAGGCCTTGGAGTACATCGCCGCCAGGCCGCCGCCGATGGACCAGCCGCCGAGCACGCTGATGAAGCTGCCGCCCATGCCGCCGAAGGTGGCGCCGACGCCGCTCCAGGCCAGGATGGTGTTGGCGCAGGCGGTGGCGTCCGCCGTGGCGCGGCCTTCCGGCGAACCGGCCCAGGAGTCGCCGCCGTGCACGGCGTCGATCTCCGTGTCGGTCAGCTCGCGGAACTCCAGGCCGTGCGAGTCGAAGGCGTTGGGCATCGCCGCGGTCATTGCGGGAGTCATGTCAGAAATCATTGCGGTCATGTCGATGTTCTCGAAGGAAAGTGGCACTCCCGACCTTGGCGTCGAGGAGTCACGCCGTCGGGGTGACGGCGCCCATTCATTCCATCGGGAACGGGCCCGCGCGCCCATGGCCCGGCTGTGCGTCGATGAGGCCGGCCTACGGGCCCTCAACACGGATCGGGCCTGTCCGATCGTCATGAAAAAAGGGCAGTGCATTTCTGCACTGCCCTTGCACCTGGCGGGGAATCGGGGTTCGGGTGTCGCTCGGAGCAGCCCCCGTCAGGCGCCGGTGCCGGGGGGAATCGGCACCGGTCAAACGCGGTTGATCAGAACTGGTAGGCGAGGCCCATGCTCAGACGATCGTCCTTCTTGTCGAAGCCGTTGGCTTGCGGCATGTTGTTGAAGCGGGTGGCTTCGGCGCGCAGCGAGACGTTCTTGGTCAGTGCGTAGTCGACACCGACGCCCAGCTTCAGGCCGGTCTTGTCCTTGTCGCCCAGGCCGTTGTTGAAGTCGCGCTGGGCGTACGCCAGACCCACCTTGCCGTAGACGCCGAAGCCGGAGCCCAGCGGCGCGCGGGCGATGCCGTCCAGCGAGTACACCTTGTTCTTCGCGGTCACGCCGCCGAAGTCGACCTTGCCCAGGTCGGTGTAGGCCACTTCAGCGGCGAAGTTCTCGTTGAACTTGTAGCCGCCGAAGATGCTGTAGCTGTCCGAGGTGCGCTTCTGCGCGTTGCCGTCCACACGCTGCGTCGTCTTGCCGACGTCGCCGCCGATGTAGTACGGGGTCACCGGATCGGCGTGCGCGACGCCGACGCCCAGGGTCAGCGCGACGGCCGCTGCAGCCAGCAGGCCGGCCTTCTTGCCGTTGATCGACGTGCGGGTGTTGTTGTTGCTGTTCATCTGGAACTCCTTCAGAGCTGTTGATCGATCTGTCGTTCCGGGTCGCCTGGGTCAGTGATCAGGCTCGTTCGACATGGAGCTCATTCTGGGAATTCGACCCCGCCGCGTCTGTGGCGCGAGTTGAGCGCTTGTGTGACGGTCGATGACAGCCGCGTACGCAGCGCTTGACGAAGCTTCACGCAGGGCGGAGAGCGCCCATCGAATCGATGCTTCAGGCCGCTTCAGCCGGCCAGTACAGTAGCAGCCGCGCGCCGCCGAGGCGCGGCGCTTCGCCCAGTCGCGCATGCCCGCCATGCGCATGCGCCACGTGTCGCACGATGGCCAGGCCCAGGCCGAAGCCGCGCGTCCCGCGCCCTTTGCGTTCGAGTCGCTTGAAGGGCTCGAACGCCGCTTCGCGCAGCGCCGGCGGCACGCCCTCGCCGTCGTCGTCGATCGCGAGCCAGAGCTGCCCTGCCTCGACCCACGCCGTCAGCAGGATGCGGCCCTTCGCGTACCGCGCCGCGTTGCGCAGTCCGTTGCGGATCGCGTAAGGCAGCAGCCGTTCATCGAAAGGCAGCACATCCGGCAATCGCAGGTCCGTATCCAGCGCCTTGCCGTCGAGCAGCGGCGCCAGCGAGGCCGCTTCCTTCGCGAGCATGTCGCCCAGGTTGCCCTGCATCACATGCGGCTGCAGCGCGCCCATGTCGAGCCGCGCCAGGGTGAGGCTCGCGTCGATGAGTTCGTCGAGCTCGGCGATGTCGCGCTCGCAGGCCATCACGGCCTGTTCACGGCGATCGCGGTCGTCTTCGTCCACGAGCGCATCGACCGCAAAACGCAGCCGCGCCAGCGGCGTGCGCAGTTCATGCGAGACCGCCCCGGTCAGCTCACGCTGCGTCGCCATCGCGGCGGCCAGCCGCTCCAGCATCGCGCGCGTCGCCGCAGCCACCGGCGCGAAGAGTCGACTCTTCAACGGCGGCAGCTCGGTATCGAGCCGCCCCGCGCTCAATCGCTCAGCCGCGCGCTGCAAGCCGCGCAGGTCGCGCCACAAGGGCCTCAACTGCCACCACGCGATCAGCGCGACCGCCAGGGCGATCACCACCGCGACGCCCAGTTGCGCCGCAAGCTCCTTCGGCAGCTCGCCCGCCCGCTTGGAATCGAGCGGTCCGAGCAGCAGCAGCTGATCGGGCTCGCCCGGCAGCGCCGCATAGATGCGGCGGTTGAAGCCGGTCACCAGCACCTCGCCGCGCTCGAGCCGGCGGCGCTGGTCCGCGCTGAGTTGCGCGAGGTCGGTGCGGATCAGTCGCACGGGATAGTCGAACTGCGCGTCGAGCTCGCGCACCCGCTCGCGCCGCGCCGGCGGATCGAGCGGCGAGAGATCCCGCACCAGCAGGTCCACCGTGCCGCGCATGAAGTTGCGGACGTAGTCGTTGGTGACCTCGGAGGCGCCGATCAGCACCAGCCCCTCGACGAGCAGGATCAGCGCCAGCACCGCCAGCCCCAGTCCCAGAGCCATCCGCAACAGCGAGGCGCGCAGCGTGATCGCGGCCATCAGTCGATCGCGAAGAGGTAGCCCTGCCCGCGCACCGTCTTGATCCGCACCGGCGCCTGCGCGTCGTCGCCGATCTTCTTGCGCAGCCGCGAGATGCGCGCGTCGATCGCGCGGTCCAGGCCGTCGAACTCCAGCCCGCGCAGGCCCTGCATGATGTCGTCGCGGCTCACGACCTGCCCCGCGCGATGCGCCAGGAAGTTCAGCAGCTCGTACTCGGCGGTCGTGAGGATGACGGGCTCGCCGTTCAGACGCAGCTCGCGCGACTGCGGCAGCAGCGTCAACGGACCGAAATGCAGCGCCTCGCCGATCGGGTGCGCCGCCGGCAGCGCGTCGCGGCGCAGCAGCGCCTTCAGCCGCGCCAGCAGCACGCGCGGCGCCACCGGCTTGGCGATGTAGTCGTCCGCGCCGCCCTCCAGGCCCAGCACCTGGTCGATGTCGTCGTCGCGCGCGGTCAGCATCACGATCCGGCCTGGGAAATCGCGGCGCGTGTCGCGCAGCACGTCGAAGCCGTCCTTGCCCGGCAGGTGGCCGTCCAGCAGCACCAGTTCGAAGGGCTCCTGCCGCATCAGCGCCTCGCCGGCCAGGCCGTCGCCGCAGACGGTCACCGCGTAGTTGGCCTTGCTGAGCGCGTCGGCCACCAGTTGCGCCAGGCGCTCGTCATCCTCGATGAGCAGGATGCGCGCGGCGGGCTGAGCAGAAATGTCCATGGCACCGAGCATAGGCCAGGGCCTCCCCCGCCGACTTCAGCCACGCTTAAGCGCGCCTGCGCACGCGCGCGTTTCCGGCGCGAGTTCCCGGCGCGCGTTTCCAGTTTCGGTCTCCCGGCCTCAGCGATCGGCCGGCACGTCCAGCCGCCACCCCGCGGGCGTGCGCACCGCCCGCAGCGTCGGATCGTCCGCCAGCGGCGCCCAGCGCTGCGCCAGGTGGTCCAGCGCCTGCGGGGACAGGTCGGTGCGGCTGGCCATCACGCGATCGACGACTTCCGGCGTCACGCAGGCCATCAGCGCCGCCCGCGCCGGTCCGCGCAGCGCGGCATGCCAGCGGCGTCGCAGCGCGGCGATCTCGTCCGCGTCGGAAAGCGGTGCCGGGTCATGCCAGGAATACACCCGCGACAGGCCTTCGTGCGCCTCGGTCTGCTGCAGCCCGTCGTCGCTCATGCCGATCGCGAGCAGCACGCGCCCCGACGGATGGTTCTCGGGCGCCGTCGTGCCCAGCAGATGCCGCAGGCCGAGCACCTGGCGGCAGTAGTCGAAGGTGGCCGAGGCGGCTTCCCGCGCGTAGCCGTGGCCCCAGAACCGCGCCGGGAAGCCGTAGCCGATGTCCGGATGCGGCAGGCCCTCGCGCTGGATCACGCCGGCCAGGCCGAGCAGCTCGCCGTCCTCGATCCGCTCGACAGCCCAGAAACCGAAACCGAGCAGCCAGTACCGCGCCTCCAGCCGCTCGCGGATCCAGGCCGCCGCCTGCTCGTCGGTACGCACCTGCGCGTCGTAGATGTGTTCGATCCAGGCCGGCTCATTGAGCAGCCCGCGGACGAAGGCCGCATCCGACTGCCGGAACCACCGCAGGCGCAATCGCGCCGTTCTCAACACGTCCATCCCCGCCTCCCTGGGCCCGGGGACGTCGCCCCGGAGGTCATCTCAAGCAAAAGCGGGACAATACCGCACATGAAATTCATGTCGAAGCTGCAGGCCGCCGAGCGCCTGAACGACTCCCTGCTGTGCGTCGGGCTGGATCCCGATCCCGCGAAGTTCCCGACCCACTGGAAGGGCGACGCCGGCCGGATCTACGACTTCTGCGCCGCCATCGTCGACGCCACCAAGGACCTGGTGAGCTCGTACAAGCCGCAGATCGCCTACTTCGCCGCGCACCGCGCCGAGGACCAGCTCGAGCAGCTGATGGCCCACATCAAGCGCAACGCGCCGCACGTGCCGGTGATCCTGGACGCCAAGCGCGGCGACATCGGCGCCACCGCCGAGCAGTACGCCCGCGAGGCCTTCGAGCGCTACCAGGCCGACGCGGTGACGCTGTCGCCCTTCATGGGCCGCGACAGCGTCGAGCCCTACCTGCGCTACGCCGACAAGGGCGCTTTCCTGCTGTGCCGCACCTCCAACCCCGGCGGCGACGACTGGCAGATGCAGCGCCTGGCCGACGTGCCGGGCCAGCCGCGCCTGTTCGAGCACCTGGCCGCATTGGCCCAGGGCGACTGGAACGTCAACGGCCAGCTGGGCCTGGTGGTCGGCGCGACCTACCCGAAGGAGATCGAGCGCGTGCGCGGGCTCGCCCCGACCCTGCCGCTGCTGATCCCGGGCGTGGGCGCCCAGGGCGGCGACGCGGCCGCCACGGTCGCGGCCGGCTGGCGCAAGGACGCCGGCACGGTGATCGTGAATTCCTCCCGCGCGGTGCTGTACGCGTCCGCCGGCGAGGACTTCGCCGCCGCCGCCCGCCGTGTGGCGCTGGCGACACGCGACGCCTTGCGCCCGGCGAAGCCGGCCTGATCCCCAGGCGCTGACGCCCGCCAATTAATTGGCAGAAACCCCGAACGCGCACCGAACTGGACGCGTTTGGGGATTCCTCTCCTCTTCAGAACACCCCCCGCTCGCCGAGACTCCGTTACCGGACGTTGCAATCCGGGCCGCCGCGCGCCGATCCGGCACGCCGCTCGCCCCGGAACCTTTCCAAGGAGAGAAAGGGCATGTCCATACACAACGAGTTGGGGCGGGGTCGAGTGAGCAAGGATTCCCAGGACGATCTGAGCAGTCTGGTGGGGCACGAACTGTCGCGCGGCGACAGCCTGCCCGCGAAGCTGCAATGGCGCGCCGCACGGCTGTTCATGGCCGCGTGCGTGCTGCTGTCCGGCATGGCCGGCCTGCTGCTGCTGGCCAGCGCCGGCGCGTCGGAACCCTTGGGCGGCCTGCTGCCGCCGGTGCTCGCCCTCGTGACCACCTTCGCCGGACTGGCGATGTTGTGGCGGCTCCCCGCCCACCATGGTCCCGCGGCGGCGGTCGCGTTGATGTGCCTGGCGATGGCCACGGCGCTGTCGCTGGCGGTCTCGCGCCAGCTCGGGCTCAACGCCGCAAGCCTGGGGATCATGGGCCTGATGGTCGCGCTGGGCACCGGCATGATCGGCCTTGGCGCGGGTCTGTCGCTGTTCGGGCTGGGACTGGCCGCGCTGGGCGGGCTGGCGTCGGCGGAACTGGGCGGCTGGATCCAGGTCGGGACCGCGCCGGTCGGGCTGACCGCCCGGCTGCTGACGCAACTGCTGCTGCTGACCTCGGGGCTGGTCGTCGGCCTGGGCACGGCCAAGCTGATCCGGCGGGCGATGCAGGAGGTCAACGACCGGCACGCGCGCTTCCGCCACCTGCTCAACATGGCGGCGGACTGGTACTGGGAGATGGACCGCCAGTTCCGCTTCACCCACCTGACCGAACACAACCCCGGCGCCTCGGGGCTCTCGATGGCGGAGCGGCTCGGCCGTGCGCCGTGGGAGATCGAACACCTGGGCCTCTCCGACGAGGAACTCGACGCGCACCGCGCCGACCTCGAATCCCATCGCCCGTTCCGCGGCCTGGTGATGCGCCGCACGTCCGAGGACGGCGCGCTGCATTACGTGTCGATCAGCGGCGAGCCGCGCTTCGACGCCAAGGGCAACTTCCGCGGCTACTGGGGTGTGGGCCGCGACGTCACCGACGAGGTCCAGACCGAGCAGGCCATGGTCGCGACCGAGACGCGCTATCGCGAGCTGTTCCGCCGCTCGCCCTCACCGCTGGTGCTGCACCGCTGGGGCCGGGTGATGGACGCCAACCCCGCGGCGATGGCGATGTTCGGCTACACACAGCGTTCATCGATGATCGGCCAGGATCTGTTCTCGCACTACGAGCCCGGCGACGAGGAACGCGCCCGCCAGCGCGCCGCCAAGATCGAGGCGCTGCCTGTCGGCGCGATGCTGCCGATGACGGAATTCCGGCTGCGGACGTTGTCGCGCCGGCGCCGCCTGGTGCAGGCCACCAGCGTGCGCGTGGATGCGGCCACCGGCCCGGCGACACTGTCCTTCTTCATCGACCAGACCGAGACCTCGCGCGCGCAGGACGCATTGCGGCGCTCGGAGGCGCTGCTGTCCCACCTGTTCGCGACCAGCCCCGACGTCGTCACCCTGACCGAGACCGTCAGCGGCCGCTACGTGATGGTCAACAAGACCTTCGAGCTGGTCAGCGGCTACACCGCCGACGAGGTCCTGGGCCGCAGCTCGGAAGAGCTCGGCATCTGGCAGGACATCGCCGACCGCGAGCGGCTGGTCGAGGCGCTGCGGCTGCACGGCCGCGTCAGCGATCTGCCGGCAAGCTTCGTCAACCGGCGCGGACAGCCGATCCCGATGCTGCTGTCGGCGGCGCCGTTCGTGATGGACGGGATGTCCTACCTGGTCGTCAACTCGCGCGACGTCAGCGACACCGAGCGCACCCGGCTGGTCCACGCGGCGATCCTGGAGAACGCGTCGATCGGCATCGCGCTGACGCGCGACCAGCATTTCGTGCAGGCCAACCGGCTGGTGGAGGAGATGTTCGGCTGGCCCGCCGGCGGGCTGATCGGCCAGGCGGGCAGCGTGGTGTGGCCCAACCCCGAAGACTACGAGGCCGTCGGCCACGAACTCGGACCGCGACTGGCGGCGGGTGACCAGGTCGAGGTCGAACGCCTGATGCGGCGCCGCGACGGCAGCCGCTTCCTGTGCCGGATCCTGGCGCGGGCCGTGGACCCGAACCACCCGAGCCGCGGCGGCACGATCTGGATCATGGAAGACGTGACCGAGCGCCGGCGCGTCGAAGCCGCGCTGGCGCAGGCCAAGGACGAGGCGCAGGCCGCCAACCGCGCCAAGAGCGCGTTCCTGGCCAACATCAGCCACGAGATCCGCACGCCGCTGAACGGCCTGGTCGGCCTGGCGCGGCTGCTGCAGCAGCCGGACCTGAACGGTGACACGCGCAGCCACTACCTGGACCAGATGGTCGATAGCGCGGAGAGCCTGTCGGGCCTGATGTCGGACATCCTGGACCTGTCCAAGATCGAGGCCGGCCGACTGACGCTGGAGACGGTGCCTTTCGCGCTGCGCGACATGCTGGCGACGATGCGCATGGGGTACCTGACGCTGGCGCAGGCGCGCGGGCTGGGGTTCAGCATCGACGTCGAGGACGCGGTCCCCGCCTGGGTCATCGGCGATCCGGTGCGCACGCGGCAGATCCTGAGCAACTACCTGAGCAACGCGTTGAAGTTCACCGAGCAGGGCCGCGTGGCGGTGCGGGTGCGCCAGCTGGACGAGCGCCGCCTGCGCGTCGAGGTCAGCGACACCGGCCCCGGCATCGCCGAGGCGATGCACGAGCGGCTGTTCCAGCCCTTCACGCAGGCCGACGAATCGACCACGCGCCGCTACGGCGGCACGGGCCTGGGCCTGTCGATCTGCCGCGAGCTGGCGACGCTGATGGGCGGCGACGTGGGCGTGGACAGCGCGCCGGGCGCGGGCGCGACCTTCTGGGCCGAGCTGCCGCTGCCCG
>NZ_DASVNZ010000370.1:0-2585 GCF_036486225.1 Roseateles sp.
TCGGCCTCCAGGCCGGACGAGGCCGCGGCCGTGGTGCCGGCAGCGCCCGCTGCGGCGGCAGGGCCGGCGCGTGTCGAAGCGGGCACTGGACCACCCGCCGATGGGGATGTCGATGCCGGCGATCCCGCACCCGCCGCCGGCGCGTCGAGCGCCGTGATCGACTCTTCCGCTGCGTCGATCAGCGCCAGCAGCGCGTCGAGCTCGGCGCGGCCCGGCACGTCGCCGCTGTCGCGCAGCGGCGTGAGCAGGTCCTCGATCGCATGCGCCTGCGCCGCGATGGCGGGCAGGCGCACGACGCTCGCGGCGCCCTTGAGCGTGTGGGACAGCCGCAGCAGCCGGTTCGGCAGGTCGGGCGCGGGCGCCTGCTCGGCGGCGAGCACGCCCTCGCTCATCTGCCGCAGCAGATCGCGGGCTTCGACGCGGAAGAAGCGGTAGGGGTCCTTGGCCACGGTGGGGTGTCTCGATCAGGTCGGCTGCGACTGCACCAGGCGGAGCAGGTCGCGCGACATCTCCGCCAGCTCGGTGGCCGTCTGCGAGGTCTGGCCGGAACTGGCCTCGGTCTCGCGCGACGCCTGCGCGGTGTTGGACAGCGCGACGTTGAGCTGCTCGACCGCGGTCGCCTGCTGCTTGGTGGAGAGCTCGATCTCGCGCGCCGCGTCGGTGGTGGTGACGACCTGCCCGGCGATCTTGGCGAAGCTCGCGGCGACGTCGTCGAACTGGCGCGCGCCCGCGTCCACCGCCTTGGAGCCGGTCTCGGTCGCCATCACCGTGGTGTTGACCGCGCCGCGCACGTCGTCGATCTGCAGCCGGATCTCCTTGGTCGACGCGGTCATGCGGTCGGCGAGCTTGCGGATCTCGTCGGCGACCACGCTGAAGCGCCGGCCGGCGTCGCCGGCGACGGTCGCTTCGATCGTCGCGTTGATCGCCAGGATGTTGGTCTGCTCGGCCAGCTCACCCACCAGGTCCAGCACGACGCCGATCTGCTGCGACTTGCGGCCCAGGTCCAGCATGTGGTCGACGACCAGGTCGATCTGCCGCCGCATCGCGGCGATGCTCTCGCGCGCCGACTGCAGCGTGCCGTCGCCGCCGCGCGCCAGACCGGCGGTCTGCTCCGCGATCACGACCACGCGCTGCGCGCTGTCGGCGATCTGGCGCGAGGTCGCCAGCAGTTCGGAGATGGTGGTGGAGATCTCGGTCATCGAGGTCGCCGTCTCGCGCGCGCCGGCGGCCTGCTGGTTCGCGGCGGCCTGCAGCTCCGCCGACGAGCGCTGCACATGCTTCACGGCCGTGCCGACCTGGCCGCTCAGCGCGCGGCTCAGCGTCAGCGCCGCGATCAGCACCAGCAGCGCGCCCGCCACCGTGCCCCAGACGATGGCCGCCCGCACGGTGGTGGCGGTGGACTCGACGTCCTTCGCCCGCTCGCGCAGCACGTCGTTCTCTTCCTCCTCCATCTGGCCGATGACCGCGCGCAGCTCGTCCATGCGGCGCTTGCCCTCGCCCAGGGACACGGTCTTCAGGGCCGCCTCCAGACCGTTGGCACGCCGCGTCTCGATGCGGTCCTTGTGCAGTTGCATCAGCCCGTCGATCATCGTGGCGGCCTGGTTGAAGCGGGTCTGCTGCGCGGGGTTTTCGCGCAGCAGCGGCTTGAGCTCCGCCAGGACGCGCGGCACGTTGGTCAGCGCGCTGCGATAGGGCTCGAGGTAGGACTCCTCGCCGGTGAGCAGGTAGCCGCGCTGTGCGGTCTCGGCGTCTTTCATCAGGCTCATCACCGAGCCGATGTGGCCCACCGCCGAATGCGTGCGGCTGACCTGGTAGCTGGTCTGCGTCAGCACGTCCACGCCACGGTAGGACAGGATCCCGATGAGCAGCAGCAGCGCGAAGGACAGCGCGAAGCCCACCGACAGCTTTCTTCCGAAGGTCCACATGGCACGGGTCTCCCTGTCATTGGCCGGCGGCGCCGGCGCTTGTTGTCGTCGATGTCGTCGTCGAGTTCGCGGTGACCGCCGCGATCAGGCCGTCGAGCTCGATCAGCGGGCGCAGCGCGCCCCCGCAGCGCACGGCCCAGCCGGTGCCGGCGGCGTCGTCCTGCTGCAGCCGGTCGCCGGCGGCGAGCCGCCACTGGCCGTCGAAGCCCTCGAAGGCCAGCGCCAGCGGCGCGGCGCGTGCGATCGCCCACCAGCGCACGTCGCCCGCAAGGCCGCGTCCGATCAGCGCCTGCAGGTCGTACAGCGGCAAGACCTGGCCCTGGTGACCGGCGAGTCCGAGCAGCCCGGGGGCGGCGGCGGGATACGGGGCGGCGGGCATGGCGGGTGTGAGTCCGGCCAGGTCGGCCAAGTTCAGGGCGAAGGGGGCGCCGGCAATCCGTATGCCCAGCACGTCGAGCACCGCCTCGTCGTCGGCGTGGCGGCGGGGCTCGCCGAACGAGCGGTCGAAGGACTCCCGCCACTCGGCCAGCAGTTCGCGGGATGCTTGGGTCATGCGCGGGTCTCCTGCATTTCGTCGCGGCACAGGCGCCGCAGGTCGTCGCGGTCGAAGCCGCCGCCGAAGCGGCGCAGGCGTTCGGTCGATTCGTCGGCCAGCAGTTC
>NZ_DASVNZ010000405.1:0-8173 GCF_036486225.1 Roseateles sp.
CCGGCCGTCCTGGCCGAGCCGCCCCCGGAGGCGCAGCGGCGCCTGAGGCCGCCCGCCTGCGGGCGATGCGGCACGGGCGCGATCCGGCCTGGCGTCGTGTGGTTCGGCGAGAACCTCGACGAGGCGGTCGTGAACGCCGCCGCGGCGTTGATCGCCGAGTGCGACCTGCTGCTGATCGTCGGCACCTCGGGCGTCGTCTATCCGGCGGCGAGCATGGTGCGTCTGGCGCCGAAGGGCGCGGTGATCGTCGAGATCAATCCGCAGCCGGGCGACGTGGCCGCCAAGGTCAGCCACCGGTGGCAGACCACCGCGGCGGCCGGACTGCCGGCCTTGGCGGCGTGGCTGTCAGCCGCGGCCCTCAGGCATTCGGCGGACGCTTGACGCCGTAACGCGGCCCGAGTTCAGCCCACAGGAACTGCGCGTCGTAGACCTTGCCGGCGCCGAGTCCGGCGGTCTCGGCCGGCTTGTCGTGGAAGCACTGGATCGTCAGCGTCGTGGCGGGCTGCTTCTGCGTGACCGTCCTGGCCTCGCTGTAGGTCGTCGTCGAGCTCGACCTGGTCTCATTGCCCTCGGTCTTGCTCGTGGTCTCGGTCGTCTGCGTCGCCGGCACGGTGTAGCTGCTGGTCAGCACTTCGTTGCGCTCCTCGACGACGACGAAGTAGCGGTAGCCCTTGGTCAAGGTCACCTCGGCGCTGCGCAGCAAGGCCTGGTCCGCCGCCTTGGACGGCACGTCGTCCTGGTAGCCGGCGAAGGTCACGCGGTAGCGGTCCTGCGCCAGCGGCGCATCGCTGTAGCCGTAGCCGCCGAACATGCGGGTGTAGGACGTGAACGCGCAGGCGTTCAGGAGCGCGAGTGCGACTATGGCGATCCATTTCTTCATTCAGGGTTCCTCCTCGGGGACGACTGTCCGGAAGCGCCGTGACCGTCTCATTGCGGTCATGTTGCGGAATGCTTCAGAGTCGTCAGCAATTGCTCTTGCTGGTTCGGATAACGCGGCGGATTGTCGCCGGTTGACTGCCGAGGCCGCTGGCCCTCACCCCCGCCCTCTCCCGCAAGCGGGAGAGGGCGTGAGAATGCACCGAGCCATTCGTAGTAGGAGCACTGGGGTGGCTCCCTCTCCCGCACTGCGGGAGAGGGTGGGGGTGAGGGCCAGCGGCGTCCCGAACCGCGCAGCGCGCATTGGGCCATCGAACAAGGCAAGACCTGTCACCGCTCGAAGCGGTAACCCACGCCGTAGATCGACCGGATGCGGTCCGTACCGGCGCCTGCACGTTCCAGCTTGCGCCGCAGGTTCTTGATGTGGCTGTCGACAGCGCGCTCGGTGACCTCGCGGCCGTCGACGTGCAGCAGGTCCAGCAACTGTGTGCGCGCATACACGCGCCCCGGCTGCGCGGACAGGATGTGGAGCAGCCGGAACTCGATCGGCGTCAGGTCCAGCGGCTCGCCGCGCCAGCTCGCGGTCCAGCCGGCCTCGTCGATGGACAGCGCCTCGCTGCCGGCCGCGAAGGCGGCCACCGCGGCGGCCGTCGCCATCTCGTGCGCGCGGCCGCGGCGCAGCGCCGCCTTCACTCGCGCCATCACCTCGCGCGGGCTGAAGGGATTCTTCGCGATGTAGTCGTCCGCGCCGGTCTCCAGGCCGGCCAGGCGGTCCGATTCATCTGCCCGCGCCGTCAGCATCAGGATGGGGACGCTGCTCATCGCGCGCAGCGTGCGGCACAGCGTCAGCCCGTCGATGCCCGGCAGCATCAGGTCCAGCAGGATCAGGTCGTGCCGGCGCGCCGTCCACGCCGGGATCACCTCGCGACCGTCGGTCACGCATTCCGGCTCGTGTCCCGCCGCGCGCAGGTAGTCCGCCAGCAACGCCGCGAGTTTGGGCTCGTCTTCGACCACCAGCACCCGCGACGGGCCTGGCTCCATCGGCATCGGCGCGAGGCCGGAGCCCGATCCTTGCCCCGATCCGGACGTCGATCCGGCGCTCGATCCCGCGCCGTTCTCAGACATGGACCGGCAGCTCCACGCGCATCCACAGGCCGCCCAGCGGCGACGGGCGCGCCTCGATGCGGCCCTCGTGCGCCTCCGCGATGCGCTGGCAGATCGACAGCCCCAGCCCCGATCCGCCGCCGCGCCGGCTGCGCGAGGCGTCGACGCGGAAGAAACGCTCGAACAGGCGCGGCAGGTGCTCCGGCCCGACGCCCGGCGAGGTGTCCTGCACGTCGATCACCGCGTGGTTCCCGCTGCGTCGCGCGCTGATGCTCAGCGCCCCGCCGGCGTCGGTGTAGCGGCAGCTGTTCTCGACCAGGTTGCCCAGCAGCTGCCGCAGCCGGCGCTCGTCGCCGAAGACGCGCAGCGGCTGTTCCGGCAGGTCCAGCTGCAGCTTCAATCCGCTGCCGTGCATCCGCTCGCCGAAGGCGCCGGCGGTGACGTCGATCAGCTCGCGCAGGTCGACCTCCGACTTGCGATAGGCGAGGGCGCCGACGTCCGCCATCGACAGCTCGTGCAGGTCGTCGACCAGCTTGTGCAGGATGCCGACCTCGCCCTGCAGCGAGCGCAGCGCCTGCGCGTCGAGCTTGCGCACGCCGTCCTCCAGCGCCTCCAGCTCGCCGTGCAGCACGCCCAGCGGCGTGCGCAGCTCGTGCGAGACGTCGGCCAGGAACTCGCGCCGCATCGCCTCGTTGCGCTGCAGGGTCAGCGCGAGCTGGTTGAAGTCGCGGCCCAGGCCGGCGATGTCGTCGTTGTTGCGCGTCTCGGGCACGCGGACCTCGAAGTCGCCCGCCGCCAACCGGTGCGTGGCATCGGCGACGCGCCGCACCGGCCTCAGCAGACGGTGCGAGATCCAGAAAGCGACCGCCCCGGCGAGCAGCACCGCCGCCCCGCCGACCACCCAGGCCGAGCGCAGCTGCGCGTCGTAGAAATGCTTCTCGGCGCCCGGACTCACCGATTCGATCGGGGTCAGCGTCAGCCAGCCGACGGTCAGACCGTCCACGATGATGGGCCGCTCCACGGTTGGGTCCACCGGGCCGGCATAACCGGCGACGCGTTCGCGGTTCTCGTCGAACAGCGTGAAGCGCCGCGTCGCGCCGGTCAGCTCGGCTGGTCCGTGCTTGACCGCCGGCATGTCGGCCTCCGGCACCAGCGGGCGCAGCAGGCGGCCCCAGAGCTCCGGTTTCTCGCGCAGGAAATCCCAGCTCTTGCCGTTCTCGCGGTAGCCAGCGGTGACGCTGGTCCGTGCCAGTTCCAGCCGGTTCACGCCCTGCTCGTTGAGGTAGCCGATGAAGTCCCGGTTCAGGTTGATGTGCGAGAACACGCCCATCGCCAGCGCCACCGCCATGGCGGTGCTGAAGACGGCGGCGAAGAGCCGGGCGGTGAGGGTGAACGAGAGCTTCATCCGGGGAAAGGAAAAACGTGGGGTGACACGCAGGGCGAAACGCAGGGTGGAACGTTGGGGAAAAAACGCGGAACGGACCCGGGCAGTGTGCCGAAAGTGATGGGAAAACCGTCGACGGACGGGATGATGAGGGCGTCGGTGTGCGACCGGCAAGCCATCCGGGCGGAGGCCGCGCGCCCGACGCGATCTTCAAGGTCTCTCCACATTCGTGGCCGAGCATCCGCCGCCATGCCGAAGAAGATTCTGACATCCACGTCGTTGAAGTCCCTGATCCCGCCGCGTGCCCCGCGCGCGCCGTCCCTGGGTCCGATCGCTGCGGCGCTGGCCGCCCTGGCCGTGCTGGTGCTCGCCGGTTGCGGCGAGAAGAAGGACGAGACCGCCAAACGCGCCCCGCCCGAAGTCGGCGTGATCGTGGTCACCGCGCAGGACGCGCCGCTGGCGCTGGAGCTGCCGGGCCGGCTGTCCGCCAGCCAGGTCGCCGAGATCCGCCCGCAGGTGACGGGCATCGTCCAGAAGCGGCTCTTCGAGGAGGGCAAGCTGGTCCGTGCCGGCCAGCCGCTGTACCAGCTCGACGCCGCGACCTATGAAGCCGAGCGCGCCCGCACCGCCGCCGCGCTGCAGAAGGCCGAGGCCCAGGTGGCCGTCGCCCGCAGCCGCGCCGAGCGCGACGCGGAACTGCTCAAGGCCGACGCCCTCAGCCGTCAGAGCGCCGACGACAGCGCCAGCACATTGCGCCAGGCGCAGGCCGACGTGGCCGTGGCCCGCGCCGCGCTGGACGCCGCGCGCGTCCAGCTGGACCGGACCCGCATCACCGCGCCGATCGCCGGCCGCATCGAGGTGTCGACGGTGACCGCCGGCGCGCTGGTCACCGCGGCCCAGACGCAGGCGCTGACGACGGTGCAGCAGCTCGATCCGATGCACGTGGACATCGTCCAGAGCAGCGCCGAGATCCTCCAGCTGCGCCGCCAGCTCGACGCCCGCAGCGGCAGCAGCAAGATCAAGCTGGTGCTGGAGGACGGCACTGAATACGTGCGCCCCGGCACGCTGCAGTTCAGCGGCGTGACGGTGGACCGCGGCACCGGCGCGGTCACGCTGCGCGCGATCGTGCCCAACCCGGACGGCGCGCTGCTGCCCGGCATGGTGGTCCGGGCCAAGCTGCTGGCCGGCATCGACAGCGGCGTGATCCTGGTGCCGCAGCAGGGCGTGACGCGCTCGCCGACGGGCGAGGCGACCGCGCTGGTGGTCGGACCGGAGAACAAGCTCCAACTGCGCCAGCTGGTGCTGACCCGCGCGGTCGGCAACCAGTGGCTGGTCGCCAGCGGCCTCAAGGCCGGCGACAAGCTCGCCATCGAGGGCCTGCAGCGCGTGCGCGCCGGCCAGCCGGTGACGCCGGTGCCCGCGGGCATGAAGAAGGGCGGCGCGCCCGGTTCCGCCGGCAAGCCGGCGTCGGCATCGGCGTCCGCCACGGCGGCGGTCGCCGCGGAACTCGGCGGTCCGGCCGCTTCGGCGGCCACCACGGCCTCCGGCGCGGGGCGCTGACACCATGGCTTCGTTCTTCATCGACCGGCCCATCTTCGCGTGGGTCATCGCGATCGTGATCATGCTGGCGGGTGCCGCCGCGGTGCGCATCCTGCCGCTGGAGCGCTACCCCGACATCGCGCCCACCCGCATCTCCATCAACACCAGCTACCCGGGCGCGGCCGCCAAGGCCATCGAGGACTCGGTGACGCAGGTCATCGAGCAGAACCTCAAGGGCATCGACGGGCTCTTCTCGATCGAGTCCAACAGCAACGCCTCCGGCGGCGCCAGCACCGTGCTGAGCTTCGTCGCCGGCACGGACCCGGATCTGGCGCAGATGCAGGTCCAGAACAAGGTCTCGCAGTCGCTGTCGCGGCTGCCGCAGGCGGTGCAGGCGCAGGGCGTGCGCGTGACCAAGGCCGGCACCGAGAACCTGATGGTCATCATGCTGACCAGCGACAACCCGGCCGTGACCTCGGCCGACCTGGGCGACTACCTGTCCAGCACGCTGCTCGACATCGTCAGCCGCATCGAGGGCGTGGGCGACATCAACGTCTTCGGCTCCGGCTACGCGATGCGCATCTGGCTGGATCCCGCGCAGCTGCAACGCTACGCGCTGGTGCCGGGCGACATCCGCAACGCGCTGCTGGCGCAGAACACCGAAGTGTCGGCCGGCCAGCTCGGCGCCCAGCCGGCGCCCGAAGGCCAGCGCCTGACGGCCATCATCACCGCGCGCGCCAAGCTGACGACGGCCGAGCAGTTCCGCAACATCGTGCTGCGCGTGCAGCCCGACGGCTCCGCGCTGAAGCTGGGCGACGTCGCCCGCGTCGAGCTGGGCCGCGACAGCTACACCACCAACGTCAAGAGCACCGGCCAGACGGCGGCCGGCATGGCCATCCTGCCGGCCAGCGGCGCCAACGCGCTCAAGACCGCCGAGCTGGTGAAGGCCAAGCTGGCCGAGCTCGAGCCCTTCTTCCCGCACGGGATGAAGTCGACCATCACCTACGACACGACGCCCTTCATCAGCGTATCCATCGAGAGCGTGGTGCACACGCTGATCGAGGCGATGGTGCTGGTCGTCGCGATCATGTACCTGTTCATGCAGAACCTGCGCGCGACGCTGATCCCGGCGATCGCCGTGCCGGTGGTGCTGCTGGGGACCTTCGGGGTGCTGGCGGCGGCGGGGTACTCGATCAACTCGCTGACGATGTTCGGGCTGGTGCTGGCCATCGGCCTGCTGGTGGACGACGCGATCGTCGTCGTCGAGAACGTCGAGCGCCTGATGCGCGAGGAGGGCCTGAGCCCGCGCGACGCGACCCGCGAGAGCATGAAGGAGATCAGCGGCGCGCTGGTCGGCATCGCGGTCGTGCTGTCGGCGGTGTTCATCCCGATGGCCTTCTTCGGCGGCTCGACCGGCATCATCTACCGCCAGTTCTCGATCACGGTCGTGAGCGCGATGATCCTGTCGGTGCTGGTGGCGATGAGCCTGTCGCCGGCGCTGTGCGCAACGCTGCTCAAGCCCGTGCACAAGGGCGAGCATGCGGCGCACGGTGGCCCGTTCGGCAAGCAGCTGGACTGGTTCTTCGGCGGCTTCAACCGCCAGTTCGACAAGTTCAGCGACCGCTACGTCGTGCGCGTGCGCTGGCTGACGGCGCGCGGCGTGCGCAGCTTCCTCGTCTACCTGCTGCTCATCGGCGGCATGGCGCTGCTGTACAGGTCGCTGCCGACCTCCTTCCTGCCGGACGAGGACCAGGGCAGCCTGCAGATGCAGGTCCGCATGGCGCCCGGCGCCACGGCCGAGCGCATGGAAGCGGTCGCGCAGGCGATGGAGGCCTACCTCGGCGAGCAGAAGGAAGTGCTGTTCTACAACCTCGTGCGCGGCGCCAACGGCGACCAGGGCTCGGGGCAGGGCTTCATCCGGCTGACCGACTGGAAGGAGCGGCCCGAGAAGCAGCAGGGCGCCGCGGCGCTGGCCGAGCGCTTCAGCCGCGAGCTCGGCAAGAAGATCCGGGACGCCAACATCTTCATCGTGCAGCCGCCGACGGTGCGCGGCCTGGGCGGCAGCGCCGGCATCCAGCTGTTCCTGCAGGACCTGGGCGGCGTCGGCAACGAGGCGCTGGCCGAGGCGCGCGAGCGCCTGATCGACGAGGCCAACAAACATCCCGAGCTGGCGCGCGCGCGCATCAACAGCCTGACCGAGACGCCGCAGCTGCAGATCAACATCGACGACCACAAGGCGGGCACGCTGGGCGTGGCGACGACGACGATCAATGACACGCTGTCGATCGCGCTGGGCAGCAGCTACGTCAACGACTTCATCGACCGCGGTCGCGTCAAGCGCGTGCTGGTCCAGGGCGAGGGCGCCTACCGGGCCGATCCCGACGCGCTGCGCCACTGGTACGTGCGCAACGCCAGCGGCGCGATGGTCTCGTTCAACGCCTTCGCCACGGCGACCTGGCAGAACGGGCCGCGCCAGCTGGTGCGCTACAACGGCAGCGCCGCGTACGAGATCCAGGCCGACGTGCCGCCGGGCGTGAGCTCCGGCGCGGCGATGAAGGCGATGGAATCCATCCTGCGCGAGATGCCTCCCGGCATCGGCTTCGAGTGGTCCGGCCGCAGCTACCAGGAGCGGCTCTCGGGCGACCAGGCGCCGATGCTGTATGCCGTGTCGGTGCTGTTCATCTTCCTGTGCCTGGCGGCGCTGTATGAAAGCTGGTCCGTACCGTTCAGCGTGATGCTGGTGGTGCCGCTGGGCATCATCGGCGCGCTCGCGGCCAGCCACCTCGGCGGGCAGCAGAACGACGTGTTCTTCCAGGTCGGCTTGTTGACGACGGTGGGGCTGTCGGCGAAGAACGCCATCCTGATCGTGGAGTTCGCCGAAACCTTGCGAGGGCAGGGGATGAGCGTGCTGGAGGCGACCTTGAAGGCGTGCCGGCAGCGATTGCGGCCGATCCTGATGACCTCGCTGGCCTTCATGATGGGCGTGCTGCCGCTGGCCTTCGCGAGCGGCGCGGGCTCGGGCTCGCAGCGCGCCATCGGCGTCGGCGTGCTCGGCGGCATGGGTAGCGCGACGCTGCTGGGCATCTTCTTCGTGCCGTTGTTCTACCTCTGGGTGAAGCAGCGCTTCAGCCGCGCGAAGGCCCCCGCCACGGCATCCGAGGGACACCAGGATCCGGAGGTGCAGGCATGAGCCGCGTTCTGGCATTTCGCCCGTCGGCGCAAGCCGGCCCGGGGGCTCCTCATACGCTGACGCAAATCGTCTACCCCGGG
>NZ_DASVNZ010000245.1:0-12400 GCF_036486225.1 Roseateles sp.
GTCCGCGTTCTTCAGGTAGATCACGCGGATGCTGCCGCCGGTGTCGCTGCTGGGCTGGTCGAGCTTGGCGATCATGGCGCGCAGCTGCATCAGCTTGGCCGGATTGGCCGCGCGCACGATCAGCGCGTTGCTGCGCGGATCGGCCATGACGCTGCCGCTGCCGCCGCCACCGCCTTGCACCTGGACGCCCTGCGCGCCGCCGCCGCCGTCCGACAGCCGCTGCACCAGCTGCACGATGTCCGAGGCCACCGCGTTGCGCAGCGGGATCACCTCGATGTCGGTGTTGGAAGGCTGGTCCAGCGCCGCCACGATGCGGCTGATGCGCTGCAGGTTGTCGGCGTAGTCGGTGATGACCAGGCTGTTGTTGCCCGGGTTCGCATTGATCGTGTTGTTCGGCGTGATCAGCGGGCGCAGCACCGCGACCAGGTTGTTGGCGTTCTCGTGGCTGAGCTTGAAGATCTGCGTCACGACCTGGTCGCCGCGGGCCTTGGTCTCGCCGGCGATCGTCACCGCGCCGGTCTGCAGCTTGGCCTCCGCTTCGGGGACCAGCTTCAGCAGCCCGCCCGCCTCGACCATCGCGAAGCCCATGCCGCGCAGCGCGGCGAGGTAGCTCAGGTAGGCCTCCTGCACCGGCACCGGCTGCTCGGCCATCAGCGTCATCGTGCCCTTGACGCGCGGATCGACCAGGATCGGCTTGCCCAGCGCGGCGGACATCGCGCGGGACACCGCCTCGATGTCGGTGTTGACGAAGTTCAGCGTGACCGGCGTGCTCGCGCGCACGGCCGGCTGTCGGCGGTTCTGCTGCTGCGTCGACTGTGCGCCGGCCTGCATCGGCAGGCTGCCCGCGATCAGGGTGATCGCGACGCCCAGCGCCGTCGGTCGCATCATGTGCTTGTTCATGCTCATCCCACCGAGATGATCGAGCGCGCACCCTGGCGGCGCCCGATGATGTTCAACAAATTGGCCAATGCGGCTTCGCTGCCCGGGGCGGCTGTCGCCTCGCCCTGGAACTGCGTCCGCGTCGCGCCCAGGCTCCCCTGGCCGCTCAATTGCAGCGGGCCCTGGATCGTCGTCAGGATCAGTTGCGGCGCCGTGCCGCCACCCACGAGGCTCATCCGGTAGCTGCCCAGCGGCGACACCTGCGCCAGGCGCGACGAGAAGTCGCGCAGCTCGACCTGGGCCAGACCGTTCACGCCGATGGTCTTGCCCTTGCCCTCGAAGACGAAGCCCTGCGCGCTGACGACGATCACGCCGTCCGGCGCCAACGTGTTCCAGGGCGTGCCCAGGCCGGCCAGCCAGGCGGCCGGCAGTCGGATCCAGGGCTGCTCGGGCGTCGCATCGGGCAGACGGACCGTGAGCCGGTCCATGCCGAAGCTCGCCGTCATCGGCGCACCGGGCTTGATGCAGCAGGACTGGTCCAGCGTGAGGCGCACGCCGGGACCGCCGTCGAGCCAGGCGGGTCGCAAGGTCCAGCCCAATCGTTGCGGCAGTTCGCTCGCGTCGCGACTGCCCTCGCCCGGGCTGAGGATCACGCGCGCGCTGCCGTTCCAGAGGCTGCCGCGCGCGTCGGCGAGCAGCAGCCGGTCATTCGTCGCCGAGGCCACGGCCTTCGCCAGCCAGGCCGCCGGGGCCCAGAGCACGATCGCGGTCAGCAGGCCCAGCACGGCGCCGACGACCGCCCAGCGCATGGCGCCGCGATCGGTGCGGACCAGCTGCACCGCCTTGGCCGGCGCGGCCAGGAGCATGAAGGCCGACTGGACGAAGGCCGATTCCATGAAGCGAGGGTGTTTCGCCATCGCTCAGTTCCCCGTCGCCGCGGGCAGCACGACGGTCAGGCGACCGGTGTAGCCCTGCGGACCCGTTTGCAGTTCGGCCTCCTGCGGACGGGCGCGCGCGCCCTGGCGCGCCTCGCCGATCCACATCGCCAGCGCGCCGCCGGGCACGCCGCGCAGCCGCAGTTGCGCCTGCGTGCCGGTGATCGTCAGTTCGGCGGACGGGCCGAGCCGGGCCGTCGCGGCCCGCAAGGCGGTCATCGACTGCTCGGTCGATACCGGCACGGCCTGCTTCAGCGCCTGCGTCTGCATCGCCATCGCGCGCATCTGCTGGAGTTCGCGGTCGAGCCGGTCGATCTCGCCCGGCGCCTTGCGCAACGTGGACCAGGCCGGCGCCAGCGCGATCAGCCAGAGCAGCAGCAGGCCGACAAAGGTCGCGGTCAGTCGGGCGATCAGGCGATCGCGCGGGGTGGCGGCCTGCCAGCGGGCCGTCAGGTCCCGTCGCATGGTCGTGATGGCGTTCATCGGTTGTCGGGTCGCAGGCTGAGTTGGAGCGTTTCGCCGTCTTCGGAGACGCGCAACGCGGGGTCCTGGCCCAGCCGGTCGCGCAGCTGGGCGCGTTGCGGCGGGGTCAGCCCGGCCAGCAGCAGCCGGCCCTGTTCGAATCGGACGTTGGGCAGCGGCGGCTCGCCTTGCGGCCAGACACGCGCGACCGCACCGAGCAGGTCCTCCAGGTCGCCGGGGCCGACCTGGCCGGCACCGCCGCGCAGGGCCTCGGTCTCGCGAACCATCTGCGCGCGGGCGTCACGCACCACGCGGATCTGCGGGAAGGCCTGGCGCAGCAGCGACTCCTGTTCGGCCTTGCGCGCGTCGATCGCGCGCCCCTGTTGCCAGGCCATCGCGTTCAGGCCGATCACCTGCACGGCGATCAGTCCGATGACGCCCCAGCGGAACGGCCGCCACGTCGGCGACTGCAGCGTCTGCCAGGCCTGGTGGACGCGCCGCCAGCCGCGCTGACGCGGCGTCAGGTCGAACTGCAGCAGGTTGACCGGCGCTTTCCGGGCGGCCCAGACGCGGTCGGTGTCGTTGACGACGCGCACCTTGCGGCCCAGCCACTGCTCGGCAGCGGCCGAGGCGGCGGGGCTCGCGGTCACCGGCGCGTCGGCCCACCAGTCCTCGCCGAGCCAAGCGCGCAGGCCGCCGCTGTCCAGCGGGAAGGTGGCCACGCCGTCGGCGCGCGAGACGCGCAGGCGGGCGCGATCGTCGGAACCGGCGAAGACATGACCGCCGTCCTCGCGGTCCTCGTCACCCCCCGGCTTGCCGTCGTTGGTCTGCGGCCATGACAGCGGCAGCAGCGACTCCACGATGAGCCCCGCGGCCTCCATCGCCTGCAGATGCGCGCGCAGCGGTTCGCGCGCCGTCACCGCGACCCAGTGGGACTGGCCCTCGGTGTCGGGGCTGGCCAGCAGCGCGAGGTGCAGCCGCTCGGGGTCCTCGAGCAGGTGGTCTTCCAGCACGCCGACGATCGCGCTGCGCAACTTTGCGCCTTTGATCTTGGGCAATTGCGCGGGCAGCCAGCTGACCTGATCGTCGCCGAGCAGCAGCATCACGCGATCGGCGTGCGGCATCGCGTCCAGCGGGGCGCGCTGTCCGTGCCCGTGTGCGTGGGCCGGCGCTTGCGCGTCGTAGCTGAACCAGAATTCGTAGTCTTGCGGGGCGGGACCGTTCTGAGGCGGACTGGCCGGCAGGAGGATGAGCAGGGTACTCATGAGATCGCGGATTCTAGGAGGGCTTGCGTGACGGAACGGCGCCGCGCGCCCCCGAGCAAGCCCGTAGTCGCGCTTTTACATGTGCATGCATCCCGTCCCTCTTCTTTCGATTCGTTTCAAGCGCCTGTGGGCGGCGCGCGACGTCGACTGCGGCGATCACGGGGCGGCCCCATAGCCGGGTGCACCGGGCAACGCCGATTGGCGCAGCAGGCGCTGGCGGTCGATGACCCGGACGTTGGTGCCGTCCCGGAACACCAGTGAGCGCTGCGCCAGGATCCGATCGTCCATGCGCAACTGGCCCTCGACGAAGAAGTAGTTCGATGTGAAGGCCGCCATCGCCTGGCGCGTGTCGGTCGCGGGGATGCCCGCCACCAGCGACGTGAGCCGGTCGTCCCAGGCCGTGAAGGCCTTGCCCTGCCGGGCCCGCACGATGCTGTCGGCCACGCCGAGATCGACGCCCAGCACATCCGCGATGACCTCCCGGGAGGCCGTGTTCAGGTTCAGTGTCGTCTGCGTCTTCGGCAGCAGCACGGCCAGGGTTGCCAGGCGCGCGACCTGCTCGTCGTTGAGACCGAACCAGCGCAGCTGCTCGATCCGGACCGGTCTCAGCGGCACGTTGCCCTGCTGGTCCGTGCCCTTGCCGCCGGCGGAGGCGATGAGGTTCTTCTGCACCTGCTCGGCGATCGACGCGCTCATGCCCGCGCGCTGGAAGATCCTGCGCGCCGCATTCAGGTTGTCGAGCGCCTTCTGCGTGGCCTGGGGATCCGGCGGCTGTCCGGGCTGCGGCTGCGTCGGCACCGTCTCGAGGTTGCGCAGATTGAACAGGCCTTGCGCATCCTCGATGTGGCCGGACAGGAAGGCGTCGGGACCCGCGTCCTCCGACTTGTTCTCGTCCTGAGACAGGAAGCTCGACAGGCGCGCCTCGGCCAGCGGCACGGCCCACACCTCGCCGAGGTCGTCGCTCTTCGCGGCGTTGTTGCGCCCGGACTTGACGTCCTCGCTCAGGATCAGGCGCGCCCAGTCCAGCGCGCCTTGCAGCACCCAGTCCGCCTGGGCGCGACCGCGGTCGGCCGCCTCGATCTGGATCGAGCGCGATTGCCGCCACAGCATCGCAGCGGACAAGGTCGTCACCAGCACCACGATCAGCAAGGCGGTGAGCAGCGCCGCGCCGCGGCGCCTGCGCGCCTGCCGCCGTGGACGAGCGTGAGCGATGTGAACGGCGCGCATCAGCTGCCGCCCTCCACGGAGACTTCGCGGACCAGTTCGCCGCGATAGCCGCTGTCTTCACCGAACTGCAGCCGCATGCGGACGCCATCCGGCACGGCGTTGCTCACCGCCGCGCCCTTGTTCGCCGGGTCGTTGCTCGCGGGATCCTTGTCGAGCGAGGACTGCGCGTTGGCCCATGCCCCTTGCTGGAAGAAGTACATCTGCCAGCCGGTGACGCGATCCAGGCCGGGCAGCTCGCGCATTTCCCCGGCGTTGAGCTGCTGGCTGCGGAACCACGCGTCGCGCAAGGCATCGGCGTTGGACAGCGTCTGCGATTCCCAGCGGGCCAGCCGACCTTCCTTCAACTGCCAGGCGACGAGCTGCAGACCCGTCTCGCGCCGGCGCGTGATGCGCAACGTCGCGCCGTCGAAGGTCAGGGCGTCGAAGACGTCGCTCTTCTGCACCTCGCGCAGGTCCAGCTCCCACTGGCGGATCAAGGTCTGCAGCGTTTCGGCGCGATCCATCGCGGCCTCGTTGCGCTCGCGGCTGGTCGTCAGCACGGTCACCGCGCGCCACGCCATGACCGACATCACCGCCATCACGACGAGCGCGACGACGACCTCGATCAGCGTGAACCCGCGCGCCGCGCGCCGGGAGGGGCCTGTCGTGCGGCGCATCAGGAGTTGCGTCCCACGATGGTGGTGATCGTCAGCAGCGGCCGGTCCCGGTCGTCGAACACCTGCGCTTCGACGCGACGGAAGTTCGGATTCGGCGTGCCGCGCACCGACATCTTGACGCTGAAGTCGCGGCCGAGCTGCGAGCAACTGATGCTGTTGTCGCCGATGCTCGGGAAGACCTTGGTCAGGCGCATCTCGGTGAGTTCGTTCTCGGCGCACCACTGCGCCAGCGAATTGATCGCGAGCCGGTCGGAATTCGACGTCATCGCGCCGGAGGCGCGCAGGCCGGCCGCCAGGCACAGGGCGACGATGGTCAGCGCCACCAGGACTTCGACGAGCGTGAATCCGCGCGCCTTCGATGGGTGCAGCGTGGGCATCATGCGCCGCCCTTGGCGATCGCGAACGGACGCAATCCGTCCGTGGCCAGCGTGATGCGGTGATCGCCGCGGATCAGCGTCACGCGTTGTGCGCCGATCAGCGGCTCCGGGCCCAGCCGGATCGAGCGCCCGTTGATGCTCGGGCCTTCGATCTCGACGATGGGCGCGTCGCCCAGCCAGGGGCGTTCCAGCTCCAGGCGCTTGACCAGCGCGACGGGCAGGCCGGTGATGCGGTAGCGGCTGGCGTCGTTGTTCGAATCAGGCAGCCAGCGCACGTCGAGCGACGCCGCGCGAGCTTCCGAGCGGGCGGTCTCGAGCACCGATGCCAGGTGCAGCGCCTCGCGCTCGAGTTGCACGTCGGCGCGGTCGCGCATGGCCACGGCGACGGTCGCGCTGGCGATCGCCACGATCGTGATCGCGACGATCAGCTCGATCAGCGTGAAGCCGCGCTGGAGCAGTCGGCCGGACGGACGCGCGCGCACGGCTCTGGGCAGTCGGTGGGGGAGGGGGCGAAGCGCACGGCGGGCCGCGCGCTTATTCCCAGGACCCGATGTCGGCGTCGGAGCCTTCGCCGCCCGGCTTGCCGTCCGCGCCCAGGCTGTAGATGTCGACTTCGCCCTTCAGGCCGGGGTTGTCGTACTGGTACGGATTGCCCCAGGGATCCTTGGGCAGCTTCTCGATGTAGACCTTCCAGTTCGGCGCCGCGGGACCGTTGGTGGGCTTGGTCACGAGCGCGGCCAGACCTTGTTCGCCGCTCGGATAGCGGCCGTTGTCCATCTTGTAGAGCTTGAGCGACTGCATCAGCGTGTTCACATCGGAGCGCGCCGCAGTGCGGCGGGCTTCGGACACGTGGTTCATCACCGCCGGCACGACCACCGCGCCCATGACGGCGACGATGGTGATGGCGACGATCAGTTCGATCAGCGTGAAGCCGCGGGCACGGCGCGGAGAGAACTTGGCGAACTTCGAAAGGGGTCGATGCATGGTGTTGCAATCCTCGTGGAGCCACCCTTGGTGGCCCATCGCGCTGCATCATAATCGTCGGATGCATGCACGATGGTTAAGCTTCGTAGTCTGGGCGGCGATGGCGGCGAGCCTCGCGTATTGGGCGTTGACGCTGATGGTGAAGGGCCCGCAGGCCCCCGCCATGACGCGTTCAGCGACGTCCGAAAGCGCCCCGGTTGACTGGACTCGACTATTCGCTGCCGCGAAGGTGGCAGAGACGCCGGTCGAAGCCACCTCTTCGCGTTATCAGTTGCTGGGCGTCGTCGCGCCGACCACCGGTGGGCGTTATCCCGGCGAAGGCGTCGCGTTGATCGCAATCGCCGGCGCGCTGCCGAAGCCCGTGCGCATGGGCTATCCGGTCGATGGCGACCTGAAATTGATCGAAATCAATCGCCGTGACGTGGGCCTCGGCGCCGGCAATGCAGTGACCGTGCGCCTGAGCCTCGCGCCCGGCGCGCCGGACCTGACGATGCCCGCTCAGCAGCCCCAGTTCGCACCGGGCGGCGGCATGGCGCCTCCGCCGAACTTCGGTCCGCAGATGCCGCCGCACGCCGGCGCACCGGGACCCGACGGCATCGTGCCGCCGACCGCTGTCACCGGTTCGTTGCCGCAGATGCCGCCCGGGGACGGCAGCGCCAACCCGATCAAGTAATTCCAAAGAGGTAGCGCGTGAGGCGCTGACTGCGCGTGACGCGACAGCAGGCGCCCGGCGCAACAGGCGTGTCTGGCCTGTCTGGCGCGCCTGGGGGTCAGTACTTGCTACCCAGCGCGGTCCGCCCCGGACCCGTGTGCAGCGCGCCTGCGTTGCTCGAGCCCGTGTCGCGCAGGTCGGACGGGCGACTGTGGATGGCCCCGTCGGGCAGATCCTGGACTTCCGTCAGCAGGGCCGCCGCGCAACGCACCAAGGGCCATGCCAGCGTCGCGCCGGTGCCGTCTCCGCATTCCATGCCGAGTTCCAGCAACGCCGCCGCATGGAACAGCTGCAGTGCCTCGTCCAATCCACGATGCGTCGTGCTGCGGCAGAAGACCGCATAGTCGGTGACCGGCGGCGCGATCATCGACGCCACCTTCAGCGCCGCGCAGGCGGGAATGCCGTCGACCAGGATCAGTTGCCGCTTCGACGCCGCGACCAGCATGGCGCCCACCATCACCGCCAGTTCGAAACCGCCGAAAGCGGCGAGGACCGCCATCGGTTCCTGCACGTCGCGGTGTCGCTGCTGGGCGCCTTGCAGCACGAGCATCAGGTGCGACAAGTCGTCATGCGGCATGTCGGGGCCGGAAATGATGAAGTCCTGCACCGGCATGTCCATCAAGCGCGAGAGCACCAGGGCCGACGCCTCCAACGATCCCTGGCCCAGGCCGGCGCACGCGATCACGTTGCCCGCGAGGTTGTCGGAGATCTCCATGCCGACACGGACGCCGGCGTGGGCCTGTTCGACCGTCATCGCCGCGCCGGCGCGCGAATTGCGCGTCCCGTGCGCGATCTTGCGCGCGAGCAGCCGCTGCTGAGGGCTCAGGGGTTCGGCGATGCCGCAGTCGACGACCGTGACGTGCATGCCCTGGTTGCGGGCGAACACGGTCGACGGCAGACGATGCTGCAGGGCGAGCAGAGCCTGCTCGCGTGTGCTGCGGCCGTTGGGCAGCCCGATTCCATCCACCGCCAGGCCGTGGTCGGCGGCGAAGAGCACGAGCGTCGGGTCGCGGAACTTCGGCGTCTGCGTCGCCTGGATCAGCCCCAGCCGCACGGCGAGCGGCTCCAGTTCACCGAGCCGGCCGGCCAGCGTGCAACGGCGCTCCAGGCGCTGGCGCAAGGCGCGTTCCAGCTCCGGATTGGCGGTCGGCGAGATGAGGGACTGATGGATGGACATGGGGACCGCCATTCTCGGTCCGCGCTGCGGCAGGGCCATTGGCAATTGCCCCCGCCGCTTCGCGTCTGCCCCTTGTCCCGGGGGCAGCTGTTGGTGTCAAGCCGTAACGGTGACCATCGCTGGGCGTCGATGCGCCCGCGAGGTCACGTCGGCTTGACGCGCGTTCAGCGCAGGAAGAGCCGGTACACCGGGTTGTCGGTTTCCTCGGTGTAAGGGTAGTTCAGCTGGTCGAGGAAGGTCTTGAACGCCTTGCCGTCGCCCTTGGGGACCTGCAGGCCGACGAGGATGCGGCCATAGTCCGCGCCCTGGTTGCGGTAATGGAACAGGCTGATGTTCCAGTCCGGGCTCATGCTGGACAGGAAACGCATCAGCGCGCCGGGCCGCTCCGGGAAGATGAAGCGGAAGAGGCGCTCGTTCTCCGCCAGTTCGGTCCGGCCGCCGACCATGTGTCGCACGTGCTGCTTGGCCAGTTCATCGTCGGTCAGGTCGACGGTGGCGAATCGATGCCGCTCGAAGCTGCGGACCAGCTTGTCGGCTTCTTCGCGTTTCGTGATGGAGACGCCGACGAAGACGTGGGCGATCTGGTTGTCGGAGATGCGGTAGTTGAACTCGGTGACGCTGCGGCCCTGGACCAGCTCGCAGAAGCGTCGGAAGCTGCCGCGCTCCTCCGGGATGGTGACGGCGAACAGCGCCTCGCGTTCCTCGCCGACCTCGGCGCGCTCGGCGACGAAACGCAGCCGGTCGAAGTTCATGTTCGCGCCGCAGGTGATGGCGACGTAGGTCTCGCCCCTGGTCCCATGCTGCGCCGCGTACTGCTTGATCGCGGCGACGCCCAGGCCGCCGGCCGGTTCCAGGATGCTGCGCGTGTCGACGAAGACGTCCTTGATCGCGGCGCAGACGGCGTCGGTGTCGACCAGGATGTAGTCGTCCACCAGCTCGCGGCAGACGCGGAAGGTCTCCTCGCCCACCAGCTTGACCGCGGTGCCGTCCGAGAACAGGCCGACGTCGGTCAGGGTGATCCGCTTGCCGGCGCGCACCGAGCGCACCATGGCGTCCGAGTCCTTGGTCTGGACGCCGATGACCTTGATCTCCGGCCGCACGGCCTTGATGTACGCGGCCACGCCGGAGATCAGCCCGCCACCGCCGATCGCGACGAAGATCGCATCGATCGGTCCGGGATGCTGGCGCAGCACCTCCATGGCGATCGTGCCCTGGCCGGCGATGACGTCGGGATCGTCGAACGGATGGACGAAGCTCAGGCCCTGCTGCTGCTCGAGTTCCAGCGCGTGCCCATAGGCGTCGGTGAAGGATTCGCCGGACAGGACCACTTCCCCGCCCAGCGCCTGGACGGCGTCGACCTTGACCTTGGGGGTGGTCACCGGCATCACGATGACGGCGCGGCAGCCGAGTTTCTTTGCCGACAGCGCCACGCCCTGGGCGTGATTACCGGCCGAGGCGCAAATCACCCCGCGCGCCAATTGCTCGGGCGCGAGATTTGCCATCTTGTTATAGGCGCCGCGCAATTTGAAGCTGAATACCGGCTGCTGATCTTCCCGCTTCAGCCAGACTTTGTTGCCGATGCGCTTGGAGAGATTGCGGGCGGCGTCGAGGGAGGTTTCCTGCGCGACCTCATACACCTTGGCGTTAAGAATCCGTTGGAGATAACTCTGGTCGGCGGGGAGTAACGCGGGGCGTTGCGCCGTGAGGTGCGTCGAGGTGGTCTTGCGCGATGCGCGGCGGGTGCCGGCCATGGAAATCCCTCCAGTTCCCCTTCCCGCGCGGACGCGGCGGGAGTCGGGCGGACGATGATAGCCAGGGTTTGTCCGGGGCGCGGCGACGCCTGGGCTGCGGCGCCGCAGCGCGCTTTCGCCATTGGAGGAGCCTGCCTTGCGTCTCTGGGCGTCGTCGTCGGGCTGAGGACGGGCTGAGCACGGACGAAAAAAAGCCCGAGGCTTGTGGCCTCGGGCTGAATCCACCATGGAGGCGGTGGAGGAGACAATCGGCGCGAGGGCTGACCCCACACTTGGGATAGCGCTATCGCATGCCTAGAATTCTAGGGGGATGCATGTTGCGCTGCAATATTTTTTGAGGTCTCCGGCCCTGGAGTCGGGTCTCTAAATGCGCAAAATCACCGCCAGAGTGCGGCGCGTGGATGGACGGCGCTACTGAAAATGGGGTCAGATCGCTGCCGGATGGCTCGAACGGCCCATGCAACGAAGGAACGACGAATGGAATGCACGATCAACTGGATGGGCGCCGAGGGCATGAGCTTCATCGCGGAGACCGGCAGCGGCCACATGATCAACATGGATGGCGCGCCGGACGGCGGCGGTCGCAACCTGGCGCCGCGACCGATGGAGACGGTGCTGGCCGGGACGGGTGGCTGCACGGCCTATGACGTGGTGCTGATCCTCAAGCGTGGCCGGCACGATGTCCGCGGTTGCCAGGTCAAGCTGAGCGCCGATCGCGCGGAGGTCGATCCGAAGGTCTTCACGAAGATCCACATGCACTTCGTCGTCACGGGCAGGAACCTGCCTCAAGCCACCGTCGAACGTGCGGTCCAGCTTTCCCACGAGAAGTACTGCTCCGCCAGCATCATGCTGGCCAAGACCGCCGAGATCACCACCTCGGTGGAGATCGTCGAGGGGTAGTCCCTCCGGAAGGGGCGCTCCTCCTTCTAAAGATGGTGGGCCGTCCGCGTCATGACCTTGGCGGCGAGCCGCATCAGCCTGCGCACGGGCGCAGGCAGGTCGACCCCGCCCAGCGCCCGGGCTTCTTCGGCATGGCGGGCCTCTTCTTCCTTCATCTGCGAGACGATCGCCCGCGAACTCTGGTCACCCTCAGGCAGCCGCTCCAGATGACTCGCCAGGTGGGCCTCGACCTGGCGTTCGGTCTCGATGACGAAGCCCAGGCTGACCTTGTCTCCGACCACCCCGGCGACGGCGCCGATCGCAAAGGCGCCGCCATACCAGAGGGGATTGAGCAGGCTGGGGCGGTCGTTGAGCGCCCGGAGCCGGCCGGCGCACCAGGCGAGGTGGTCGATCTCCTCCTGGGCGGCGTGCTCCAGATGCTCGCGCAACGCTTCGTCGCGTGTGGTCAGGGCCTGGGCGCGGTAAAGCGCCTGCGCACAGACCTCGCCGACATGGTTGACCCGCATCAGCGAGGCGGCCAGCTTGCGCTCCGGCTCCTCCAACGGGGCGTCCGGCATCGCGGACGCCGGCGCCGGCCTGGCCATCGGTGCGACACCCGCCAGCGTCTTCAAGCTGTGGTCCAGTGTGGATATCCACGCGTCCGTTCTGGAAAATATGCGCGCTGGGCGCGGAGGCTGGAATTCCATCTTGAATGCTCGCCGTGGGCATGGCACCGCAGTTTAGGAGCGTGGCGTCAAGTGGTTCGCCGGTGCGGGTTGATCCTTTGTGCGAATGCGTGATGACACAATTTTTTAATCCCATACGCGTTGCTTCAGCCCAACGAAATCAGGACTTTTACGGGGTGGCTGCTGGTCAGGCGTGATCGGACCTGTTGCAATACACCACAGCTTCATTGCAGGAGCTTGGTTTGCGGGCGATCTACCAACCGCAACCTCATTGAAGATCTAGGAGTCTCTAATGAAGAAATCTCTCGTCGCGCTGGCTGTGCTGGCTGGTTTCGCTGGTGCCGCTGCCGCTCAATCGTCCGTCACGCTGTTCGGCGTTATCGACGTGGCCGCCCGTTACACGAAGGCCA
>NZ_DASVNZ010000408.1:0-7586 GCF_036486225.1 Roseateles sp.
CGTGACCATCCCGACGCTGCATGACGGCGAGGAATGGGAACGCTGGGAAGCCCACCGCCGCACCTTCAAGTTCTCCAACGCCAAACCCGCGCCGCGCTACGTCGACGGTGGACAAGCCTGATCCCCGGCTTCCACCTTCCACGTCTCACGTTCCACGTTCCATCCAAAGAAAGAACCATCATGAAACTGTTCAAGCTCGGCGCCGCGCTGCTGGCCGCCTTCACCGCCTTCGCCGTTCCCCACGCCGCCAGCGCGGCGTCCAAGGGCAAGGTCCTCGTCGTCATGTCCAGCGCCAGCTCGCTGGACCTGAAGGACGGCAAGAAGTACTCGACCGGCTACTACCTGAACGAGTTCGTCGTGCCGTACCGCAAGCTCGTGGAAGCGGGCTACGAGCCGGTCATCGCCAACCCCAAGGGCGATGTGCCGGTGATGGACCCCAACTCCAACAACAAGATGTTCTTCGGCGGTGACGAAGCGGCCCGCGCGGACGCCTACAAGTACGCCCAGGGCGTCGATCTGCTGAAGAAGACGAAGACCCTCGCCGCGGTGGTGGCCGAGGGCACCTCGGGCTACGTCGGCGTCTTCGTGCCGGGCGGCCACGCGCCGATGGTGGACCTGCTGACCGACAAGAACCTCGGCAGGATCCTGACCAGCTTCCACGACAGCGGCCGCCCCACCGGCATCATCTGCCACGGCCCGATCGTGCTGCTGTCCGCGCTGGGCGATGCCGACGGCTTCGTGAAGTCGATGATCGCCAACGACGGCAAGGCCAATTCGTTCGCCAAGGGCTGGCCGTACGCCGGTTATCGCGTCACGGTCTTCTCGACCGGCGAAGAGCAGGCGCTGGAAGGCCCGGGCGGGCTGGGCGGCAACGTGCAGTTCTATCCGGTCAACGCCTTGGCCGAAGCCGGCGCGCACGTGGACTCCGTCGCGAACTGGCACTCGAACGTCATCGTCGATCGCGAGCTGATCACGGCCCAGCAGCCGTTCTCGGCCGCGGAGTTCGGCGACGTGTTCGTCGCGAAGCTGAAGGCCGCCAAGCGCTGAGCGCCGGCGGATCGAGTGGGGCAGGTCGCGGGAGCGACCTGCTCAACCCTCGAGGCGGGCCGCCCCGACGCGCTGCAGCGCTTCCAGCGCGTCCAGCAGCACCGCCTGGGCCGGGACCTTGAGGTGCTTCGTCATCTCGGTCTCGACCTGCTTCTGAGCCGCGCGCCAATGCGGCTCGGCGCGTTTGAGCACCTTGACGCCTGCGGGGCTCAGCTGCGCCACCTTGAAGCGCGCATCGGTGTCACCGCTCACGTCGACCCAGCCGGCGTCGATCAGCAGCTTGATGTTGCGCGAGATGGTCGTCTTGTCGAGCGACAGTTCCGCCGCGATCTCGTTGTAGGTCGCGGACTTCAGGCGGGACAGCGACCGCAGCAGCGTCAGCTGCGTGATCTTCAGTCCGATCGGCCGCAGCGCCTCGTCGTAGATGCTGGTCAGGGCGTTCGCGGAACGCCTGAACTGGGTGCAATAGCACTCGGTGAACATCGGCTTGACCCTCCGGGCGCTGCTCCCACCGGTCAGACGTTGAACAGGAAGTTCAGCACGTCGCCATCCTTGACGACGTAGTCCTTGCCTTCCGCGCGCATCTTGCCGGCGTCCTTGGCGGCCTGCTCACCCTTGAACTGGATGAAGTCGTCGAAGGCGATCGTCTGCGCGCGGATGAAGCCGCGCTCGAAGTCGGTGTGGATCACGCCGGCCGCCTGCGGCGCCGTGTCGCCGACGTGGATGGTCCACGCCCGCACTTCCTTCACGCCTGCCGTGAAGTAGGTCTGCAGGCCCAGCAGCTTGAAGCCGGCGCGGATCAGGCGGTTCAGACCCGGCTCGTCCTGGCCCATCTCGGCCAGGAACATCGCGCGGTCCTCGTCTTCCATCTCCGACAGCTCGGCCTCGGTCTTCGCGCAGATCGCCACCACCGGCGCGTTCTGGCCGGCCGCGTATTCCTTCAGGCGGTCCAGGAAGGGGTTGTTCTCGAAACCGTCTTCCGCCACATTGCCCACGAACATCGCCGGCTTGGCCGTGATCAGGCACAGCGGCTTCAGGATGACCAGCTCTTCCTTGCTGAAGTCGATGGAGCGCACCGGCTTGGCCTGGTCCAGCGCGACCTGGCACTTCTCCAGCACCTTCACCAGCGCGGCCGCGTCCTTGTCGCCCGCGCGCGCCACCTTGTTGTAGCGGTGCAGGCTCTTCTCCACCGTCCCCAGGTCCGCCAGGCACAGCTCGGTCTGGATCACCTCGATGTCGGAGATCGGGTCCACCTTGCCGTTGACGTGGATCACGTTCGGGTCTTCAAAGCAGCGCACCACGTTCACGATCGCGTCCGTCTCGCGGATGTGCGACAGGAACTGGTTGCCCAGGCCTTCGCCCTTGGACGCCCCCGCCACCAGGCCCGCGATGTCCACGAACTCGACGATCGCCGGCACGATGCGCTCGGGCTTCACGATCTCCGCCAGTTTCCCCAGGCGCGGATCGGGCAGCTCGACGATGCCCACGTTCGGCTCGATCGTGCAGAAGGGGTAGTTCTCGGCGGCGATGCCGGCCTTCGTCAGCGCGTTGAAGAGGGTGGACTTGCCGACATTGGGCAGGCCCACGATGCCGCATTTGAGGCTCATGGTTGGCTTTCGGGGGAAATGCTGGAGTGCTGTTCGGGCCTGCGGCACGCGCGGGCGAAACCGGCATTTTAGTCAAGCTGCCGATCCCACCCCCGATCCCACCGCCGGTCCCGCCTTCGCGCCCGCCTGGAAGTCCGTCCGGGACCGCCCCATCGCCCCTGCCTACAATCGTCCTCCATGGAAAAGTTCGACGTCCTGGTGCGCGGCAACGGCTGCGTCGGTCGTAGCCTGGCGCTGGCGCTCGGCGCCCGCGGCCTGCGCGTGGCCCTGCTCGCCCGGCCGACCGCCGCTTCGTCCTCCGCCGACGTGCGCGCCTACGCCCTCAATGCCGCCTCCGTCGCGCTGCTCACCCGGCTGCGCGTGTGGGAAGGCCTGGCCGAGGACGCCCGAACCCCCGTGCACGACATGCGCATCCACGGCGACCGCGCCGGCGCGGAGCTGCATTTCAGCGCCTGGCAGCAGGGCGCCGGTGAACTCGCCCACATCGTCGACGCCGCCGCGCTCGAGGACCAGCTCGACGCCGCGCTGCGCTTCGCTCCGCACGTGCAGCGCGTGACCGAGCCGGTCCCCGCCACGCTGCAGGCCCTGTGCGAAGGCCGCGACACGGTCGCCGCCCAGGAGTTCGGCGTGCACTACGAGCGCCACGACTACGGCCACGTGGGCGTCGCCACCCGGCTGACCGCCAGCAAGCCGCACCAGGGCCAGGCCTGGCAATGGTTCCGCTCGCCGGACGTGCTCGCGCTGCTGCCCTTCGACCGCCCCGAGCCCGGCCACAGCTACGGGCTGGTCTGGTCGCTGCCCAAGGACGAGGCCCGCCGCCTGATGGCCGCCGGTCCGGCCGAATTCGAATCCGCGCTGCTCGAAGCCACCGGCGGCGCCGCCGGCACGCTCAAGCTCGCCGGCGAGCGCCAGGCCTGGCCGCTGCAGCTGTGCCGCGCCGACGCGTTGAGCGGCCCCGGCTGGGTGCTGCTCGGCGATGCCGCCCACCTGGTCCATCCGCTGGCCGGGCAGGGCCTGAACCTCGGCCTGGCCGATGTGCAGGCGCTGGTCGACGTCATCGTCCAACGCGAATCCTGGCGCAGCCTCGGCGACGAGAAGCTGCTGCGCCGCTACGCCCGCGCCCGTATCGCCCCGACCTGGGCGATGGGCGAACTGACGGACGGCCTGCTGCGCGGCTTCGCCAGCCAGGCGCCGGTCCTCGCCCGGCTGCGCAACGAAGGCCTGCGCCTGGTCGATCGGGCCGGCCCGCTCAAAAAATGGCTCACGGCGCGCGCGCTCGGCCACTGAACGGTGTCATCCGTTCACCCTGAAAGCTTTCGAAAGACCCCATGACGTCCCTGCTGTCCGCGTCCCTCTCCCGCAAGACCCTGGCCCTGGTCGCCGCGCTGGCTGCGCTCGGCCTGTACGGCTGCTCCGCCCAGGCCAACGAGGAGACCATCCGCAAGAACCTCGCCACGGTGATGCCCAAGGAGATCAAGGTCGACGAGATCCGTCCCAGCCCGATCGCCGGGCTCTGGGAGGTCCGCATCGGCAGCGAGATCCGCTACACCGACGCCAGCGGCCAGTACCTCATCGAGGGCGAGATCCTCGATCTGAAGAACCGCAAGAACGTCACCCAGGAACGCATCGAGAAGATCACCGCGATCGACTTCGCCTCGCTGCCGCTCAAGGATGCGATCGTCTGGAAGAAGGGCGACGGCAAGCGCCGCATCGCCGTCTTCGCCGACCCGAACTGCGGCTACTGCAAGCGCTTCGAGAAGTCGCTGCAGGAGGTCGACAACGTCACCGTCTACACCTTCGTGATCCCCATCCTCGGCGGCGACTCGCCGGAGAAGTCGCGCACCGTGTGGTGCGCCAAGGACAATACCGTCGCCTGGCGCAACTGGATGATCGACGGCGCGATGGCCGGCCCGGCCGACGCGAAGTGCGACAGCTCGGCCATCCAGCGCAACCTGGCCCTCAGCCAGAAGATCCGCGTCAACGGCACGCCGGCCATCCTGTTCGAGAACGGCACCCGGGCCCCCGGCGCGCTGAGTCCGCAGCAGCTCGAACAGCGCTTCCAGGCGATCCAGGAAGCCGACAAGGCCCAGAAGAAGTCCTGATCCCGACGATTGATCCCGATGACCGACCGCACGCCCCACCACGCCGCCCCGGTGCACGCCGCCTCGGCCTCCGTCAACCCGGTCGCGTTGCGGCTGGGCTACGCCGGCCTGATCCCGTTCGTGCTCGGCGCGGCGCTGGTCTGGCTGGTGCGGGAGGACGCGCATCCCTACGTCACCGACGGCCTGTCGCGCTACGCGGCCATCGTGATCACCTTCCTGGGGGCGATCCACTGGGGACTGGGCATGCGCCAGACCATCCCGTCGCCCACGCCCTTCATCTGGGGCATCGTGCCGGCGCTGCTGGCCTGGATCGCCTCGACGATGCCGCCGTACGCCGGCCTGGTGATCGAGGGTTTCCTGCTGATCGCCTGCTACGTCGCCGACCGCAAGCTGTACCCCTCGCTGGGCGCGTCGGCCTGGCTGACGCTGCGCTTCCGGCTGAGCGCCGTGGCGGCGCTGAGCTGCTTCATCGCCGCCCAGGGCACCTGAACAGGGGCGCCGGGCCCGCTGCAGAAAGCGCCGCAGAACCCGCCGCAGAACGCGCACGGACGTCGATCCGGACGAACCCTGGGCCGGGTCTCCTGAACGGGAACCGCCCAAAAACGCGTCCCCCACGCCCCACGCGTGGGCCAGCCTTGGTAGGCTGTTCCTCATGACCGCTCGCCCCACGATCCATTACCGCATCGCCGTCGCCGACCTCCACGCGCATCGCTTCGAGGTCACGCTGACCGTGCCCGCGCCCGAGCCGCGCCAGACCGTGAGCCTGCCGGTCTGGATCCCGGGCAGCTACCTGGTGCGGGAGTTCTCCCGCCACCTCGGCGCCGTGGCGGCCCGCCAGGGCCAGCGCGAGGTGCTGGTCACGCAGACGGCGAAGAACCGCTGGGAATTCGAGTGCGCCGGCCGCGGCGCGTTGATCATCAGCTACCCGGTCTACGCCTTCGACACGTCCGTGCGCGCCGCCTTCCTGGACGCGCAGCGCGGCTTCTTCAACGCGACCGGCCTGTGCCTGCGCGCCCACGGCAAGGACGATCTGCCGCACCGCGTCGAACTGACCGGCCTGCCCGAGGGCTGGGACGTCGCCACGGCGATGACGCCGGTCGAGGACGCGCCGCTGCAGTTCGAGGCGGCCGACTACGACGAGCTCGCCGACCACCCGTTCGAGCTGGGCCCGTTCTGGCGCGGCGAATTCGTCGCCGGCGGCGTGCCGCACGAGTTCGTCGTGTCCGGCGCCTTGCCGATCTTCGACGGCGAGCGGATGTTGCGCGACGCGCAGAAGATCTGCGAGGCGCAGATCGCCTTCTGGCACTGCGGCAAGAGCAAGCCGCCGATGTCGCGCTATGTGTTCCTGCTCAACTGCACCGACGACGGTTACGGCGGCCTGGAGCACCGCGCCAGCACCGCGCTGATCGCGGCGCGGCGCGACCTGCCGCGCCTGGGCCAGTCCGAGACCAGCGACGGCTACGTGAAGCTGCTGGGCCTGATCAGCCACGAGTACTTCCACACCTGGAACGTCAAGCGGCTGCGGCCGGACGTGTTCGAGCGCTACGACTACGAGCAGGAGAACTACACCGAGCTGCTGTGGTTCTTCGAGGGCTTCACCTCGTACTACGACGATCTCTTCCTGGTCCGCGCCGGCCTGATCGACGAGGCCCGCTACCTGAAGCTGATCGCCACCACCCTCACGCAGGTGCTGGGCGCGCCGGGACGCAAGCACCAGAGCGTGGCGCGCTCCAGCCTCGAGGCCTGGACCAAGTACTACCGCCAGGACGAGAACACGCCCAACGCGGTCGTCAGCTACTACGCCAAGGGCTCGATGGTGGCGCTGGCGCTGGACCTGTCGCTGCGCGGCGCGGAGAAGTGCGAGAAGCCGATGTCGGTCGACGACCTGATGCGCGGCCTGTGGAAGGACACCGGCGGCGGGCCGGTCAGCGAGGCGAAGATCCTGCAGAAGCTGGTCGACCTCGGTGGCGAGGCGATCGCGCAGACGCTGTCGACCTGGGTGCACGGCACCGAGGACCTGCCGCTGCCGCAGCTGCTGGAGCGCGTCGGCGTGCGCTGGTGCCTGGACAAGCCGACGCTGGCGCAGCGCCTGGGGCTGCGGGTGTCAGAGAACGACGGCATCGTGACCGTGAAGAACGTGCTGCTGGACAGCGCCGGCCTGGCCGCCGGGCTGAGCGCGGGCGATGAGATCGTCGCCTGCAACGGGTGGCGCGTGCGCAAGCTCGAGGACCTTCCGCTGACCCTGAACCACGTCGACCCGCAACGGCTCGAACTGCTGGTGACGCGCGACCAGCGGATGCTGACGCTGGCCCTGACGCTGCCGACGCAGGACAGCGCGGCGCGTCCGGTGTGCCTGGGCCTGCTCGACAAGGCGCCCGCGCGTGCGCAAAGCCTGCGGCGTGCATGGCTGGGTGGCTGAGACGTCGGCTCGCCCTTGAAATCCGGCAGATCCAGGACGCCGGACGGGCGCTCGGTCGTGGGCTGTCCGCCTTCGTGGCCGGAGCGGCGCGACTCGCCGATCCGCGTCGCTGGAAGGATGCGGCGGCTCGCCTTCGTCGACACCATCTGGCGCTGACCGGGCTCACGGCGGCGGTCATCGGCGCCCATCTCTGGCTGCTCAGCGGCGCTCGCGAGCTCCACGACCAATGGGCGCCCGAGACGCCGGAACCGGAGCGGCTGCAAGCCGCCTTCGTCCGGGAGCTGACCGCGGCGCCACCACCGCCGCCGGCGACCACCACGCCGAAAGACTCGCCGCCAGGCGCGCCGCGACGGCGCATCGAATCGCTGCCGGCGCTCGGCGAGGGGCCGGCGCCGCTGCCGCCCGATCCCG
>NZ_DASVNZ010000418.1:0-5107 GCF_036486225.1 Roseateles sp.
TCCGTCCACCGCGATCAAGTCCTGGCCGAATGGCAGGCCGAGCTGGCCGCGTCCGGCGGCGGCCGCGGGCTGTCCACCGAGGTCCGCGAGACCGGCGAGCTGCTGAACGCGATCCTGGGCGGCGTGCGCGCCAACGGCAGCACGGACAACTTCGACGACGCGGCCTGGACGAACGTGCGCGCGGTCCTCGGCCAGCTGTCGGCCTCGCGCGCCGCGCAGGGCTCGACCGCCGCCGACACCAGCCGCTTCGTGCTGGCGCTGAAGAAGCCGCTCTTTGCCGGCGTGCAGCGCAAGTTCGCCGGCGACGCCGCCACCCTGGGCGACGCGATCTGGGCGATCTCCTCGCTGCTGGACAACATGGCGCAGTACACCGTCACGACCTACCAACGCAGCCGCGAGGAGATCATCGGCCGCCAGCAGCAGGAGCTGCTGGAACTGTCGACGCCGGTCGTGAAGCTCTGGGAGGGCGTGCTGGCCGTGCCCATGATCGGCACGCTGGACAGCGGCCGCACGCAGCTGGTGATGGAGGCGCTGCTGCAGCGCATCGTCGAGACCGGCTCGGCCCTGGCCATCATCGACATCACCGGCGTGCCGACCGTCGACACCCTGGTCGCGCAGCATCTGCTCAAGACCGTCACCGCGATCCGGCTGATGGGCGCCGACGCGATCATCAGCGGCATCCGCCCGCAGATCGCGCAGACCATCGTGCACCTGGGCATCGACCTGGAAGGCATCACGACCAAGGCGACGCTGGCCGATGCGCTGGCGGTGGCCTTGAAGCGCACCGGCTTCGTCGTCACCAAGGGCCGGCCGACCGCGGGCGCGGGCGGCTTCACGGGCGCGGCATGACGACGCGCATCCCCATCCTGCGCATGGGCAGGACCCTGCTGGTCACCATCCAGGTCGACCTGCAGGACCAGACCGCGCTCGCGCTGCAGGACGACCTCGCCAACAGGATCCAGGACACCGGCGCCACCGGGGTGCTCATCGACATCTCCGCCCTGGAGATCGTCGACTCCTTCATCGGCCGCATGCTGGCCGGCATCTCCAGCATCGCCAAGGTGCTGGGCGCGAATTCGGTCGTCGTCGGCATGCAGCCGGCGGTCGCGATCACGCTGGTGGAACTGGGCCTGACGCTGCACGGCGTGCGCACCGCGCTCAACGTCGAACGCGGCATGGAGCTGCTGCGCCACGCCGATGAGACCGACGCCGAGCTCGAGACCAACCTGGATGCCGGTGCCGGTGCCGGTGCCGGCGACGCCATCGACGCGAGGTCCGGCCGGTGACGGCGTCTCCCGCCACGTCGGGTTCGCTGCCCATCCGCGGCGAGCCCGACATCGTCCTGTCGCGCCAGCTGGTGCGCAAGCTCACCCAGGAACTGAAGTTCTCGCTGGTCGACCAGACCAAGATGATCACCGCGGCCAGCGAGCTGTCGCGCAACACCCTCGTCTACGGCGGCGGCGGCGACATGGAATGGGCCATCGTCCAGGCCGGCGTGAAGACGGGCCTGCGGCTTGCCTTCGTCGATCAGGGACCCGGGATTGCGGATCTGGAGCTGGCGATGAAGGATGGATGGACCTCGGGCAACGGCATGGGCATGGGCCTGTCGGGCAGCAAGCGGCTGGTCAACGACTTCGAACTCGATTCCGCGCCAGGCCGCGGGACGCGCGTGACGATCACGCGCTGGAAGTAGCCGTGCGCGCGTTCCGACGCTTCCCCATCGACGACGCGAGTCAGGTGGGCGAAGCCCGCCGTGCCGCGCTGGCGCTTGCGGGCGAACTTGCTTTCGACGAGGAATCCGCCGGCCGGCTCGCGCTGGCGGTGACCGAACTCGGCACCAACCTGTTCCGGCACGTCGGGCCCGGGCGTCAGGCGGCGCTGCTGGTCGGCGTCGATGAGACGGACGGCCTCGGCGTGCAGGTGCTGTCGCTGGACCGCGGCGACGGCATGGACCTGTCGCGATGTCTGCAGGACGGCTACAGCACCGGCGGCACGTCCGGGACCGGACTCGGGGCGATCCGGCGCATGGCCGACCGCTTCGGCGGGTTCTCTGCGCCGCAGCGAGGCACCGTCCTGGCCGCGCGCTTCGGGCCGCGCACCGACCGGAGCCGCCTGGGCGCGCCCGCCACCAACGGCGCCACCAACGGCGCGACCAACGGCGCGACCAACAGTGCGACCAACAGTGCGACCAATGGCGCCTTCGACGTCGCCGGCCTGTCGCTGGCCGCCCCGGGCGAGACCGTCAGCGGCGATGCGTGGGCGCTGCGCCGGGACGGCGACCGCTGGTCGCTGGCCGCGGCCGACGGACTGGGCCACGGCATCGACGCGGCCGAAGCGGCGGACAAGCTCATGACGCTGCTCGCGCGTGCGGACGCCGGCCACCTGGGCTCGCCGGCGGCTTTCCTCGAACGGTCCCACGACAGCCTGCGCAGCACGCGCGGCGCCGCGTCGGCCGCCCTGTCGTTCACGCCGGACGGCCCGCTGCTGTTCGCCGGCGCGGGCAACATCTCCGGCCGCCTGATCTCGGGCGTGTCCGACCGGACGCTGCTGTCCCAGCACGGCACGCTCGGCCTGCAGATCCGCCGCCTGCAGGATGTCGTCTACGATTGGCCGGCGCATGCGGTGCTGGTGCTGCATTCCGACGGCATCGTCACCCGCTGGTCGCTGGAGGACACCCCGGGCCTGCTGCAGGCCGACCCCGCCGTGATCGCCGGATGGATCCTGCGGGATCACCTGCGCGGCAAGGACGACGCGACCGTCGTCGTGGTGCGTCGCCGCCACGCATGAACCCGCTTGAACCCGCTTGAACCCGCTTGAACCCGCCTGACAGGCCCAGGAAGGACACGATGCCCACCGACGACCCCGCCACCCTGCGCGACGCGCTGAGCACGTCCCAGGCGCAGGTGGAAGCGCTGCAGGCGGAGCTCGACGAGACCAACCGCGGCGTGCTCGCGCTCTACGCGGAGCTCGACACGCAGGCGCAGCAGCTGCGCCAGGCCACCGAGCTCAAGAGCCGCTTCCTGGCCTACATGAGCCACGAGTTCCGCACCCCGATCTCGTCGATCCGCAGCCTGACGCGGCTGCTGCTGGACCGCGTCGACGGGCCCCTGACCGACGAGCAGGAAAAGCAGATCACCTTCATCCGCACCACCTCGGAAGAATTTGCCGACATGGTCAACGACCTGCTCGACCTGGCCAAGGTCGAGGCCGGCCGCATCGACGTGTCGCCGGCCTGGTTCGAGCTGGTCGACCTCTTCGCGGCGCTGCGCGGCATGTTCAAGCCGGTGCTGGTCAACCCGGACGTGCAGCTGGTCTTCGAGGAGCCGCAAGGCGTCGCGCAGCTCTTCACCGACGACGCCAAGCTGTCGCAGATCCTGCGCAACTACATCTCCAACGCGCTGAAATTCACCGCGCAGGGCGAGGTGCGCGTGAGCGCGGTCGTCACCCCGGGCGCGTCCGGCATCCCGGGCGAGGACGAGATCACCTTCTCCGTCGCCGACACCGGCATCGGCATCGCGCCGGAGTTCCACGACGCGATCTTCCAGGACTTCACGCAGATCGGCTCGCCGATCCAGAAGCGGCTGCGCGGCACGGGCCTGGGCCTGTCGCTGAGCAAGCGGCTGGCGGAACTGCTGGGCGGCCGCGTCGGGCTGCGCAGCGAGCCGGGCGTGGGTTCGGTGTTCTCGGTGACGCTGCCGCTGCGCCTGCCGGGAGTCGCCACGGAGGTGCCCGACGCATGAGCGAGGCGCGTTTCATCGATCGTTCGCAGCATCGCGTGCTGGTCGTCAACGACGACCCGGTCGGCCGCTACACGACGGTGCGCCAGCTCTCCGCGGCCGGTTTCCCCACGGTGGAAGCGGCCACCGGCGCGGAGGCGCTCCGGATCGCGGACCAGGGTCTGTCGGCCGTCGTGCTCGACATCCACCTGCCCGACATCGACGGCTTCGAACTGTGCCAGCGTCTGCGCGCGCAGGTCAGCACCTTCCGGCTGCCGGTGATCCACCTGACGGCCGCCTACCTGACCGATGAAGACAAGGTGCGCGGCCTGGATGCCGGCGCCGACGCCTACCTCACGCATCCGGTGGAACCGGCGGTGCTGATCTCGACGATCCAGGCGCTGGTGCGCACGCGCGCGGCCGAGGACGCGATGCGCGGCAGCGAGGCCAAGTTCCGCGCCGTCTACGCCCAGGCGCCCGGCGGCATCTGCCTGCTGAAGGCCGGCGACGGCACGGTGCTGGAAGCGAATCCGGCGATGCTCGCGCTGCTCGGCCTGGGGCCGGACGAGGGCGAGGCCGTCATCGGCCGGCCGCTGACCGACTTCGTCGACGAGGCGGAGCAGCCCGCCGCGCTGGCCTTCGTGAGGGCGCTGGGCACCGACGGGCTGCAGGCCGAGTTTCCGCTGCGATCGAACGACGGATCGAGCGTGCCCGTCGAGTGGACCGCCTCGCCGCCGATCGAGCCCGGCGTGTGCATGGCGATGGCCGCGGACATCTCGCAGCAGCAGCTGCTCGCGCGGCAGCGCCAGGAGCTGCTCGACCGCGAGCGCAGCGCGCGCAGCGAGGCCGAGGCGCTCTCGCGGATGAAGGACGACCTGATCGCGGTGCTGTCGCACGAGCTGCGCACGCCGCTCAACGCGATCATGGGCTGGACGCACGTGCTGCAGCGGCACAGCCCGCCGGAGCTGCTGGCCAAGGGCCTGGCGGCGATCGACCGCAACGTGTCGATCCAGGCGCGGATGATCACGGACATCCTGGACATGTCGCGCCTGAACATCGGCAAGCTGCCGCTGACGCGCGAACGCGTCGAGGCCGGCGAGGTGCTGCGCGCGGCGGTGGCCGTGATCCAGCACAACCTCGACGGCAGCGGGCACCGGATCGCGCTCGACCTGCGCGACGAGGCCACCGTGCTGCTGGCCGACAGCGGCCGGCTGCAGCAGGTGATCTGGAACCTGATGGGCAATGCGGCCAAGTTCTCGCCGCGCGGCAGCGCGATCACGCTGTCGCTGCGCGCACAGGACGCGGGCGTGGTGGTCGAGGTCCGCGACGAGGGCCAGGGCATCGCGCCCGAGTTCCTGCCGCATGTCTTCGACCGCTTCACGCAGAGCGAC
>NZ_DASVNZ010000015.1:0-7966 GCF_036486225.1 Roseateles sp.
GATCGCCGGGAGCTCGCCCTGGTGCCGCCGCACAAGAGCCTGTTCAACGCATCGGCCGACCACGGCCTGCCGATCGGGAACCTCAGCAGCCAGTTCTTCGCCAACGTGCTTCTCGACGACCTCGACCAGCACATCAAGCACCGCATCCGGGCGCCGCACTACGTGCGCTACGTCGACGACATGGTGCTGGTGCACGAGGACGCCGCCTGGCTGGGGAACGCACATCGGCAGATCCAGACGAAGCTGGGCGAGCTGCACCTGCAGCTGAACCCGCGCAAGACGATCCTGCAGCCGGTCAGTCGCGACATCGACTTCGTCGGCCACCTGATCAAGCCTTGGCACCGCACCACGCGTGCCAGGACTGTCGCCGCCGCCCTTCAACGCATCGAGCAGATCGACCAGGTCGACCTGCAGCAGGCGGCGGCCAGCTACTTCGGCCTGCTCAACCAGGCCACCCACAGCCACCACGATCGCGCCCGACTCGCCAACGCCATCCGCCGGCGCGGCCGCAGCGTGAGCGCGGACCTCCGCAAGACCTACGCCTATCACGGGAGCTCGACATGACCGCCTCACCCGTCCCCACCACCGACCGCGATGCGCTCGTGTCACGCATCGCCAATGCCGTCCTGATCGCACAGGCCGCCGGCGACCAGCACCACCTAGCGGAGATCCTCCAGCAGGCACTGCGCCTGATCCAACTGCAGAGCGTCGAGATCGCTGGCCAGGCCTCGGCCATCGGCCACCTGTCTTCACTCGTCGACGAGCTCCGCGCAAACGCGCCGGGTGCTCCCGACGCGTCCGCCGGTGTCCAGGTGCATCGCTGCCCCGGCCAGCGGGGCGTCGATGTGAGGGGCTGCTGGCACGTGCGCTGCCAACTCGGCCGCCGGTGCATTAACGGCGCTGCGCCTCAAGGAACTCCACGGTGAAGCAGCGTCGAGACGTTCGCGCCCTGCGCCGCGAGAAGCGCAGGCCCTGGTCCCAGCAGCCCCCGGACCAGGATCGCCAGGCCGAACTCGAGGCCGCCTTCGCCGAGCTCGATCGCGAGCAGGCCCGTCGAATCCAGCAGTCCCTGAAAGGCTCCGCATGAACACCGCCTTCCTCCTCATGGCGCAGTACGACGGCAAGGCCGTCATCCCGGTCGAGGCCGTCGTGCGGGACTACTTCTCCCACCTCAGCACGGACAAGTTCATCCGCAAGGTGGCCGTCGGCGACATCAACATCCCACTGGTCCGGATCGAGTCGACGACGCAGAAGTCCGCCAAGGGCGTCCACCTCAACGACCTGGCCGCGTACATCGATGAGCGAAGAGCTGCTGCGGTGAAAGAAGCGCGGCAGCTCGCGGGAACGGGGGGCGGGGGGCACTGAAGGCCCACAATCGGCATGCATACACCGGAGCACCAAGACATGAAGCACAAGGTTTCAGAACTAGAAGGCGCGCTGCTCGATGCGGCCGTCGCAAAGGCGGCAGGTTATCGCTGGGAGTTGAGCGAAACATTGCGCGGCCCGTACTGCTTTGCAGCCGTGCCGGATCTTGAACACGGAGATGGGAACGGACTGATCGGCTTCTCTCCGTCACAGTTCTGGGAGTCGGGCGGCCCGATCATCGAGCGCGAGCGGATCACCGTTGCCCCACTTCCCGACCCGGCGGCGGTCGGACACCTGTCAGGGTGCCTCGCCACTGTCAACGGTCGCACCGAGCACGGCGACACCTACCTGGTTTCGGCCATGCGCGCCTACGTCGCATCGAAGGTCGGCAACGAGGTTGAACTACCCTAATTTGGAGAGATCGATGTTGGACTGGAAGAGCGAAGGCGAGATGCTGCCTCAGATTGCGCAGTGCGTGCTGCTGGCGACCCCGCGACAGTTCGATGGGTTCTGGGATATCTGCGTGGCGCAGTTGCTGGTGCGACACGAAGACGTCTCGCCGGCGCCGGTCCGCGCGGGAGACCCGTGGCCCACCGACTTCTACTGGTGCCGCAGCATCAGCGGCCGCGACACCATGATCGTGACGGCCAACGGATGGTGGACATCGTTGGCCAACATCCCGCTGCCACCTGGCGCGGCACATGCGTCGGAGCGAGGCTTCGACTACGTGAGACAGCTTGGAGGGGCCTTCGTGCCGCAGGGCAGTCGAAGCTAGTGCCCCTTCGGGGCAACAAAAGGGCAACATGATTCGTGCCCTTCAAAGGTAAAGGCCTGATTCGTCAGGCCTTTTTACTTCCTCTCGCTCCAATCCAGCATGGGGGCCACGGACAGACGCCAGGGGGAAAACTTCGAGGACATGCACGGATTATCCCGCCGGCGGAGTTCCCGGTCGGGCGATGAGCTCTTCCAGCCGCTCCGGCGACACCGGCTTCACCACGTGATCGTCGAATCCCGCCGCCAGCGCCCTCGCCCGGTCCGACGCCAGGCCGTAGCCGGTCAGCGCGATCAGCCGGGGCCGCTCGCCGCGCGTCTGCGCGCGCAGGCGGCGCGCCAGCTCGTAGCCATCCATCGTCGGCAGGCCGATGTCGATGAAGGCCACCTGCGGCGCCCGTTCCGCGAACAGACGCAGCGCCTCTTCCGGATGGTGGGCGATCCGCACCGCATGCCCCTGGTCGACCAGCAACTGCCCCAGCAGGTTCGCGGCGTCCTCGTTGTCGTCGATCACGAGCAGCTCGCTCGCCGCGACCGGCCGCGGCGACGGCGGCGCGGCACCGATGTGCGCTTCGGGCGAAGCGCGCGAGCGCGGCATCCGCACCACCACGGCCGAACCTTGGCCGATCCCGTCGCTGCGGGCCTCCACGCTGCCGCCGTGGAGCTTCACGATGTTCCTGACGATGCTGAGCCCCAGCCCCAGACCGCCCTGCGCGCGGTCGAGCGCCTGCCGTCCCTGCGTGAACAGGTCGAAGGCGGTCGTCAGCGCCTCGGCCGACATGCCGATGCCGTTGTCCCGGACCGTCACCACGACCTCGTCGCCCTCGGCGCGCGCCGAGACGGCGATGAGCCCGCCGGGCTCGGTGTACTTCGCCGCGTTCGCCAGCAGGTTGGACAGCACCTGCATCATGCGCGCGGCGTCGACATCGACCGCCAGTCCGTCGTCGAGTTCCAGGGCGACCCGGTGGCGACGCTGCTCGATCAGCGGGTGCACCATCTCCAGCGCGCGCTGGACGAGCGGCCCGACGTCCGTGCGCCGCAAGGTCAGTTCGACCTTGCCGCTGCTGATGCGCGACACGTCGAGGAGATCGTCCACCAGGCGGATCAGATGCTGCGTCTGGCGGCGCAGGATCTCCAGCGATCGATCCGGCCCGCCGGCGCGGCGCTCCAGCAGCGTGAGCACCGACACGATGGGCGCCAGCGGATTGCGCAGCTCGTGCCCCAGCATCGCCAGGAACTCGTCCTTCACGCCGCTGGCACGCTCCGCGTCGGCGCGCGCCGCGGTCTCGCGCAGCAGCAGGCCCTTCAGGGCGGTGATGTCGCGCACCGTGCCGATCGCGCGATGCGCCCGGCCGTCGGCCTCGCGCAGGAAGTAGACATGCTCGCGGACATGGACGGCCTGGTCGCCCAGGTCGAGGAGCCGGTACTCCGCGTTCCACGCGGACGTGTCGCCCCGCAGGGCAGCATCGAAGGCGCGGGTGACCCGGTCCACATCCTCCGGATGGACGCGCGTGCGACGCCAGTCCGATCGCATCGCGCTGCGGGACACACCGCCGAACAGCTGATCGAGCTGGCCGCCCCACCAGAGGTCGTCCAGGGCCACGTGCCAATCCCAGAGGCTTTCCTCCGTGGTCTCGGAGAAGAGCTGCATCCGCTCCTGGTCGCGCAGCGCCGCGGCATGCTGCCACGCGGTCTCCAGCGCGGAGCCCGCGAGCGAGGCGATGGTGGGCAGCATGGCGGTGGCTGCCGCCGTGAGACCAAGGCCGGCGACGGGATCGCCTTCGCCTTCGCCTTCGCCTTCGCCTTCTCCATCGACCTCGACCCCGGGGTCAGGAAGTCCGACCACGAGCGCACCGGTCAGTCTTCCGGCGCGGTTGCGCAGCGGCACGACGCCGAGGGCACGCTCCCCACCCGGGAACAGCGCCTGGAAGATCGAGGCCGTCTCGGCGCCCCGCGTGATCCGCAGCGGACCGCCGGCCATCGAGAGGCGGCGATGCAGCGCGTGCAGGGCGGAACGGACCGGCACCAGCGACCGGTCGTCGCCGTGATCGACCCGCGCGATGGTCGCCTGCTCCCAGCTCCGTCCCGGCTGCAGATGCGAGGCGAAGACCGCTTGACGCGTCACCTCGACCGCGGCGCGACGGGCGTGCTCCAGCAGGTCCTGCGGGCGCCGCAGCGCCATCAGTTCCTGGACGAAGGACGTCAGCTCGAAGGCCACTGCGCCGCCGCGGGTCACGCCGGCGATGCGGCCGCGCTGCCCGTGAGGTTGGCCAGGCGGGTCTCCAGGATCCCGCCGTTGCGGTCCACGGCGAGGAAGGCCTGCGGCGGCACGTAGTACATCGACGAGTTGTCGATGCCCTCGGTGTCGAGCAGCACGCGGGGGTGGGTGTGCAGCACGTCCAGCAGCAGCTCCGCGTCGAAGCGCCGCTGGTCGTACTGGCAGATCGAATACGTCGGGGCGCCGGTGGCGTAGAACTCGTTGAGCAGCGCTTCGTATTCCACCAGGCGCTCGGTGCCGGGGTCGCCTTCCAGGGCCCAGGACATCTCGCCGGTGACGCGCAGCGCCGTGTAGCCGGCCTCGACGGCGCGGGTCGTCTCCTGCCCCAGGATCTCGATCATCTTGCGGGGATCGAAGACGCCGTCGACGAGGTAGACGTCCTTGGCCGCCTGGACGACCAGTTGCCCGCTGGCGATCAGCGCGTCGACGTCGATATCCGCCTCCAGCAAGGTCGCCCGCAGGCGCTCGGCGGTCTGCAGATGGACCAGGTAGAGCATCTGCTCGTGGCGCTCCAGTCCCAGGCGCACGAAATCCACCGTGATGCGACGCTGATCCGCGTCGCTGCGGAAGATGCCGCAGTAGTGGTCACCCGGCTGCATCTTCTCCAGCGCCGGCAGGATGGAGGACGTTCTGTTGCACATGAAAGTCCCTTGTCGGACCCCAACGGCCCGCTCCCGGAGTGTAGGCCCGGCGCGACACCCACCCGTCTGGCGCATGCCGAGGCGCCTGTCACCCCTCATTAGAGGCAGAGGCTTGTGTCCATTTGCGTCGGAGCCCCTGAATGCGGCGACGCCGGGCCTTGCGCGCGTCGTAACATCCCCGCGCCTCTGCGGTCTCCCTGCCCTTTTCCGATGTTCCCGTCCCGTCGCCCGTCCGGCTCCGCCAGCGGCCTTTCCCGCCGCGGCCTTCGCGTCCTCGCGCTGTTGATCGCGGCGGGGATGGTCATGCCGTCGGCGCAGGCGAACTCGAACACGGGTGCAGGCGCAGGTGCCGGTGCAAGCGCGAGGACGAAGGCCGCCCGGGCCGCCTCGGCCGCCTCGGTCGCCTCGGCCGGATCGGCGCCCGGATCCAACCTCGCGAAGTCCGAGCTCGTCGACATCGCCGACCTGCGCAAGCGCATGACGGCGCGGACGGTGACGCTGACCCGGCATGCGGAGACGGACGACATCGCCATCCAGGTCTGGGCGCGGACGACTCTGCCCAAGAAGTACTACGTCGCCGTGACGCAGCAGGGCACGGTGCGGCGCACGCTCACCGCCAACGACGAAGCCGAGGCCTGGCGCAGCTACGACAGCTTCCGCCGCATGGCCGGCCTCGGCGAGGTCGGACGACCGGTACTGCTCGGCCAGATGACCGTGGAGCCCGCACCGTCGGCACGCATCCCCCTGGTCATGGCCGCTGGCGCAGTCCCGGCGACGCCTTCGTTGCCCGCGCCGCCACCGCAGACCGTCTTCCCGCCTGCGGTGACCGCCACGCCGCCCAAGTCTGATTCGCCCATGGCCGCGCGCGAGATCTCAGCGACGACCGGGGAGACGGTGAACGCCCGCGGAGACCTGCGCGTGGCCGGCGCCGAAGTCGAAACGCTGCGACGCGCCCGTTTCGGCGACGAGGTGGCGCGCCTCGTGTGGAGCGCGGAGAGCTCGCAGTATTTCGTGTCGCTCACGCGCCAGGGCTCGGTCGTGGCGATGCTGCGCAGCCGCGACAGCGCGGAGGCGACCCGCGCCTACGAGGACTACGTGCGGCAGGCCGAGAAGCGCGCCGCCCTGCTGCCGGGACGCGCGGCCGGGGCGATGTCGTCGGCGTCGCGGTAGCGGCGGCTCCTCGTCCTACAGACACCGGTCAGGGAACGGCGAAGACTCCGTGCATCCGGCCTTCACGGCCTTCACGGCCATCGCGCCTCAGGAGCACGCCATGATCCGCAAGCTCAGCAACGGACAGTTCCGCCTCTACTCCCGCAACCCCGATCCCAAGACGGGGAAACGCCGCAACCTCGGGACCTTCGATACCCGCGAGGCCGCAGAGAAGCACGAGCGGGAGGTGCAGTACTTCAAGCGGCATTGAGCCCTGCATCTGCCTTCGGCCGATAAACGCGTTCCACCGGCATCAGAAGTTCCGGCGAGTCATCGGTCGCGAAGGGCCGCTGCGATGCGATGAACGGTGACATGTCGATCACCTCCAGCAGGCCTTCTTCGGACAGCGCCCTCAAGGTCTTGCCGCGAAGCCCGAGCTGGACCGCCCGACGCTGCAGCTTCGCACCGCTCGGCGCGTGATCGGGGTCCCACTGGAGGCGGACGTCCGACCCTGCCACGGCCAGCGCCCACGCCTCCTGGCTCGCCATGCCGGAGGCCGCGAACGACGAGGCCACCGCCTGTCGCAGGACCGCGTCGAAGAACTCGCGGCGCAGGCGCAGTCCCAGCACCACCTCCTGCCCTTCTTTCAGTCCCCAGCCGCAGCGATACATCATCCAGAGGAAATTGGGCTTGATCCAGCTCATGCGGTTGAAGCTGTAGTCCGGGCCGCCGAAGCGCCCGTACTCCAGCGCATAACGGCCGATGCTGGGTCGATAGGCCTGATAGACGACGATGGACCGGTCGTCGAAGTGCGCCAGCACATGCTCACCGTCCCTCGGCCAATGCAGCGACTGCTGCGCCAGGTGGGGTTCAACGGGCAACGGCGGCTGACCGACGTCAGACCCGGAGTTCTTGGTATTCATCTTGTTCTTCTTTGATGGTTCGGCTCATTCCCGAGCATGTGAGTTGTCCAATACAACCCACAAGGTTGCACAATACAACTCACGACTCTTTTGATCAAGTCTTGTTTTGTTACCTTGCGGCGCAACAACCCTGGGGGACAGACATGGCCGACGCCCCGTCCTATGCTGTGACGAACCGGCTCGCCCCGGCGTGCCGATCCATAGAGCACAGGGAGACAAGACATGCGACTTTCCGTTCGACGCGGCAGGAGCCCGCTGTATGCATTGACCTTGGCGTTGGCCGTGGGTTCGGCCGCGCTGCTCGCGGGCTGCGGCGGCGACGATGACGGGGACGGCACGCCCGCCTCGAAGTACAGCGCCGAGATCCGCCGCACCGCCCTGGGCGTGCCCCACATCAAGGCCCCCGACTGGGGCGGCGCCGGCTACGGCTACGGCTACGCGCAGGCCCAGGACGACCTGTGCACCATCGCCAACTCGATGCTCACCTTCCGCGGTGAACGCGCCCGCTACTTCGGCGCGGACGCCGTCGTGCCCTTCCAGGGCACCATCGGCCAGCCGAAAAACATCGACGCCGACTTCTATCACCGCCACGTCCTCAACGACGAGGTGATGCAGCGCTTCATCGCCGCCCAGCCCGACAAGCTCAAGCAGATGGTCGCCGGCTTCGCCGCCGGCTACAACCGCTACGTCCGCGAGATCAAGGGCGGCGCCGAAGCCACCGCCCACACGGCCTGCCGCGGCGAGGCCTGGGTCGTGCCGGTCACCGACACCGACATCTTCCGCCGCATGTACGCCGCTCACTTCGCGGCGGGCTACAGCAACTTCGTCGCTCAGATCGC
>NZ_DASVNZ010000024.1:0-17288 GCF_036486225.1 Roseateles sp.
AGACCGGCTGCCGGCCCAGCGCGCCGCGTTCGGCGGCGGTCAGCGGCGGGAAGCGGTTCGGCACCACCACCGTCAGCGAGGACAGGTAATGCTCCAGCCGCGCCTGGCCGACCACGATCAGGTCGAAGGCCTCCGGATCCAGGATCCAGTGATGCAGCAGGCCCCCGATCAGCGCCATCAGCCCGATGGCGGCCTGGTGGGCGTCGACGTCCGGAGGCAGTTGGCCGAGCGACTTGGCGCGCTCGAAGGCCTCGCGGTTGTGGTCGGTCCACTCCCGGTGGGCGGCGACCTTGCGGCCGCGGATCGACGCCATCTCCCCGACGAATTCCACGCGCAGGTTGGCGATCTCGAAAGCGCGGCGTGTGCGGGCATTGAACGCCGCGCAATGCATGACGTTCATCAATCTCAGCCGCAGATCGTCCAATGGACGGTCCGGCCCGGGCGACACCGATGCCTCGAAGTCCTCCTCCAGCGGCATGGTGGCGCGTTCCATCATCGCGTTGAAGAGCTGGACCTTGTCCTCGAAGTGCCAGTACACGGCACCGCGGGTCACGCCGGCGGCCTGCGCGATGTCCTGCAGCGAGGTGCGGGAGACGCCGCGCTCATGGAACAGCTGTTCCGCGGCGTCGAGCAGACGGGCGCGGGTTTCCTGGGCTTCTTGTTTGGTGCGGCGGGCCATGCGTCGATTGTAGAAGCACACGGCAGAAACATACATGCATGAATGTATGTATATACTGCGCGACTTTGGTCGAACCGTACCGATGCCGTACGTCGTGGCAGAAGCGCCAGGGCGAGGGTCGCGGTTTGCCCCGTCCGCGCGGCTGTCCAGGCCGGGCCGACCCCAATCTGCGAATCTGCACTTCGAATCTGTACTGCGAGAGGAATCCCATCGTGATGTCTACCCCTCTGACGAAAGCAACGCGCCCGAGCCTGAAGGCCGGCGAGCGCATGCTTTATCTGTTGCCGCTGGTGATCTCGCTCGCCGCGGTGCTGACCGCGTGCGGCAAGGACGAGAAGGCCGCGGGGGCCCCTGGCGGCGGCATGCCGCCGGCCAACGTGGGCGTGGTGACGGTGGGTCAGCAGGCGGTCGCGCTGCAGACCGAGCTGCCGGGCCGGGTCGAGGCGCTGCGCACCGCGCAGGTCCGCGCCCGCGTCAACGGCGTGATCCTGAAGCGCCTGTTCACCGAAGGCTCCGAAGTGAAGGCCGGCCAGGCGCTGTTCCTGATCGACCCGGCGCCGTACCAGGCCCAGCTCGACAGCGCCAACGCCAACGTGGCCAAGGCGCAGGCGAATGAAGCCCAGGCTGCCGCGCAGGCCGCGCGCAACAAGCCGCTGGCCGACGCCAAGGCGATCAGCCAGCAGGAATACATCACCTCGGTCGCGACCGCCAAGGCCGCCGCGGCTGACGTGGCCGCCGCCAAGGCCGCCGCGGTGACGGCCAAGCTGAGCCTGGACTACGCGCATGTCTACGCCCCAATCGCCGGCCGCATCGGCCGCGCGCTGGTGACGGAAGGCGCGCTGGTCGGCGCCGCGGATGCCACGCAGCTGGCGCTGATCCAGCAGGTCAGCAGCGTCTACGTGAACTTCACGCAGTCGGCCAACGAGGTGCAGGCGATGCGCCGCGCGCTGGCCGCCGGCCAGCTGCGCAGTGCCGGCGCCAATGCCGCGCAGGTGGAGATCGTCGGCGACGACGGCGCCGTGCTGCCGCGCACCGGCAAGCTGCTGTTCACCGACCTGACGGTCGACCCGACCTCGGGCCAGGTCACGCTGCGCGCTGAAGTGCCCAACCCCGACAACGCCCTGCTGCCCGGCCAGTACGTCCGCGTGCGCGTGGCGCAGGCGGAACTGCCGTCGGCCATCCTGCTGCCGCAGCAGGCGGTGACGCGCGGCTCGACCGGCGACACGGTGCTGGTGGTCGGTCCCGACAACAAGCCCGCGCCGCGCAAGGTCAAGATCGGCAATGCGATCGGCAACCAGTGGGTGGTGCTCGACGGCCTGAAGGCCGGCGAGAAGGTCATCGCCGACGGCTTCCAGAAGATGTTCGTGCCGGGCGCACCGGTGAATCCGGTGCCGTTCAACCCGGCGAGCGCCGCGTCCGGTGCCGCCTCCGGCGCAGCTCCCTCGGCCTCGGCCGCGGCGAGCCGCTGAGCGCCTGACGCTCAGGAAGGATCCAAGACATGGCACGTTTCTTCATTGATCGCCCCATCTTCGCGTGGGTGATCGCCTTGTTCATCCTGGTCTTCGGCGGGGTGGCGATCACCCAGCTGCCGGTGGCGCAGTACCCGACCGTGGCGCCGCCTTCGCTGGTGATCTCGGTGGCGTATCCCGGCGCGTCAGCCAAGACCCTGGACGAGGCGGTCGTTTCCGTCATCGAGCAGGAGCTCAACGGCGCGCCCGGCCTGGCCTACATGGAATCGATCAGCCAGGCCAACGGCACCGGCTCGATCACGGTGACCTTCGAATCGGGCACCAACATCGACCTGGCGCAGGTCGAGATCCAGAACCGCCTCTCGCGCGCCACGCCGCGCCTGCCGGCGGCGGTCACGCAGCAGGGCGTGCGCGTCGACAAGTCGCGCTCCAACTTCCTGCTGTTCGTGACGATGGCGTCCAAGGACGGCTCGATGGACCCGATCGCGCTGGGCGACTACGCCGCCCGCAACATCGTCCCTGAAATCCAGCGCATCCCCGGCGTCGGCCAGGCGCAGCTGTTCGGTTCCGAGCGCGCGATGCGCATCTGGCTGGATCCGGCCAAGATGCAGTCGTACAACCTCAGCCCCGCGGAGGTGAGCGCCGCGGTCGGCGCGCAGAACGCGCTGGTGCCGGCCGGCGTGCTGGGCGACCGCCCGAACACGACCAGCCAGACCATGTCCGCGACCATCGTGGTCAAGGGCCAGCTCGAGGACAAGGCGCAGTTCGAGAAGATCGTGCTGCGCGCCAACACCGACGGCTCCAAGGTGCTGCTGAAGGACGTCGCCCGCATCGAGCTGGGCGGCCAGAGCTACGCCACCTACACGCGACTGAACGGCCAGCCGTCCACCGGCATCGGCGTGCAGCTGTCGCCGACCGGCAATGCGCTGGGCACCGCCAACGCGATCAAGCAGCGCATGGAGGAACTGAAGAAGTTCTTCCCCGCCGGCGTGGTCTACACCGTCCCGTACGACTCGTCGAAGTTCGTGAAGATCTCGATCTCCCAGGTGGTCGAGACGCTGATCGAGGCGATCGTGCTGGTGTTCCTGGTGATGTACCTGTTCCTGCAGGACTGGCGCTACACGCTGATCCCGACGCTGGTGGTGCCGGTGGCGCTGCTGGGGACCTTCGGGATCATGCTGGCGCTGGGCTTCTCGATCAACGTGCTGACGCTGTTCGGCATGGTGCTGGCGATCGGCATCCTGGTCGACGACGCGATCGTGGTCGTCGAGAACGTCGAGCGCATCATGAGCGAGGAGGGCCTGAGTCCTCGTGAAGCGACCAAGAAGGCGATGGGCCAGATCTCGGGCGCCATCATCGGCATCACCACGGTGCTGATCGCGGTGTTCGTGCCGATGGCCTTCTTCTCGGGCTCGGTGGGCAACATCTACCGCCAGTTCTCGCTGGCGATGGTGGCGTCGATGGCGCTGTCGGCGCTGATGGCGCTGTCGCTGACGCCGGCGCTGTGCGCGACGCTGCTCAAGCCGGTCGAGGCCGGCCACCACCACGAGAAGCGCGGCTTCTTCGGCTGGTTCAACCGCGGCTTCTCGCGCACCGCCAAGGGCTACGAAGGTTGGGTGTCCAAGCTGCTCAAGCGCAGCGGCAGCATGATGGTGGCCTTCGCCGCGATCGTGGCCGTCGTGGGCTGGCTGTACATCCGCATGCCGACGTCCTTCCTGCCCAACGAAGACCAGGGCTACCTGATCGTCAATGTGCAGCTGCCGCCGGGCGCGACGTCCAACCGGACCGAGCAGGCCGTCGCCGCCGTCGAGAACTTCCTGCACAAGCAGCCGGAAGTGGCCGACACCATCGGCGTGATCGGCTTCTCCTTCTCGGGTCAGGGGCAGAACGCCGCGCTGGTGTTCGTGCCGCTGAAGCCGTGGGAGGAGCGCGGCGGCAAGGAGCACAGCGCGCAGGCGCTGGCCGGCCGCGTGATGGGCGCGATGATGGTGGGGGTGCGCGACGCGTTCATCTTCCCGCTGTCGCCGCCCCCGATCCCGGAACTGGGCACGGCCACCGGCTTCGCGCTGCGTCTGCAGGACCGCGGCGGTCTCGGCCACGAGGCGCTGCTCAACGCGCGCAACCAGCTGATGGGCATGGCGCAGAAGAGCAAGATCATCACCGGCATGCGTCCGGACGGTCTGGAAGACGCGCCGCAGCTGCAGATCGACATCGACCGCGAGAAGGCGCAGGCGCTGGGCGTCGGCTACGACACGATCGCGCGCACGCTGGGCATCCAGCTGGGCTCGACCTACGTCAACGACTTCCCGAGCAGCGGCCGCATGCAGCGCGTCGTGGTGCAGGCCGACGCGCCCAAGCGCATGTCGCCCGAGGACATCCTGTCCATCAACGTCACGAACGCGCAGGGCGCCAACGTGCCGCTGTCGGCCTTCGCGTCCAGCCACTGGATCACCGGCCAGATGCAGGCCACCCGCTACAACGGCTATCCGGCGATGCGCCTGGCCGGCGATGCGGCGCCGGGCGCCTCGACGGGCCAGGCGATGAAGGAGCTGGAGACCATGATCCAGCAGCTCCCGCCGGGCATCGGCTACGAATGGACCAGCCTGTCCCGCGAGGAGAAGCTGTCCGGCTCGCAGGCGGGCATCCTGCTGGCGTTCTCGCTGCTGGCGGTGTTCCTCTGCCTGGCCGCGTTGTACGAGAGCTGGTCCATCCCGCTGTCGGTGCTGCTGGTGGTCCCGCTGGGCCTGCTGGGCGCACTGGCCGGGGCGACGTTGCGCGGCATGCCCAACGACGTGTACTTCAAGGTCGGCCTGATCACCATCATCGGCCTGTCGGCGAAGAACGCGATCCTGATCATCGAGTTCGCCAAGGACCTGCAGGCGCAGGGCAAGGGGCTGGTCGAGTCGGTGCTGGAGGCGGCGCACCTGCGCTTCCGTCCCATCATCATGACCTCGATGGCCTTCATCCTGGGCGTGACGCCGCTGTTCTTCGCCAGCGGCGCGGGCTCGGCGAGCCAGCGCGCGATCGGCACCGGCGTGCTGTCGGGCATGGTCACCGCGACCTTGCTGGCGGTGATCTTCGTGCCGGTGTTCTTCCTGGTCGTGCGCCGCTTCTTCAAGGGCAGCGAGCGCCAGAACAAGCTCTACGCCCACGAACTGGACGGACCGGATCCGACCAAGGCCATCGCGGCCGCCAAGAACGCGGACGGAGTCTGAAGATGATGACAAGCAAACTTTCCGTGTTGGCCGCGGCGGCCGCGACCGTGGCGCTGCTGACCGGCTGTGTGAACCTCGCGCCCGACCACCAGCGCCCGGACGCGCCGGTGGCGCCGCAGTGGCCGCAAGGCCCGGGCGCCGAGGCGACCGACGCCAAGGCCGCGACCGAGCTGCAATGGCAGCAGTTCTTCCGCGACGAACGGCTCAAGCAGCTGATCGATCTCGCACTGAAGAACAACCGCGACCTGCGCATCGCGCTGCTGAATGTCGACGTGGCGCGGGCGCAGGCCAATGTCACGGCGGCGAACCGGTGGCCGACGGTCAACGCCGGCTTCTCGGCCTCGCGCGGACCGCAGACCACGGCGAACGGCGACAGCCGCATCGTCAACGCCTACCAGGCGGGCCTGCAGATCACCTCGTACGAGATCGACCTGTTCAGCCGCGTCAAGAACCAGAGCGCCGCGTCCTTCGCGCAGTACCTGGCCACGGGCGAGGCGGCGCGTTCCGCGCAGATCAGCCTGGTGGCCGGCGTCGCGTCGGCCTACCTGGCGGTCCAGGCCGACGAGGAACTGCTGGCGCTGACGCGCCAGACGCTGGCCACGCGCGAGGACAGCCTGAAGCTGATGCAGCTGAAGTTCGACAACGGCGCGGCGTCCAACCTGGACCTGAGCACCGCGAAGTCGTCGTACGAAGCGGCGCGTGCCACGCTGGCGCAAGCCGAGCGCACACGGCAGCAGGACCTGAACGCGTTGACGCTGCTGGTGGGGCAGGGCGTGCCGGACTCGCTGCCGCAGTCCAGGCCGCTGAGCGACCAGACAATGGGTGCGCTGCTGGCGGGCATGCCGTCGCAAGTGCTGGTGGGCCGACCTGACGTGGTCCAGGCCGAGCAGCAGCTGGTGGCGGCGGAGGCCAACATCGGTGTCGCGCGGGCGGCCTACTTCCCGAGCATCACGCTGACGAGCAGCGTGGGCACGGCGAGCAGCGCGCTGCGTGACCTGTTCAGCCAGAGTGCCTGGAGCATCGCCGGTTCGGCGCTGATGCCGATCTTCGACGCGGGGCGCGTGCGCAACAACGTCGACGCGGCCAAGGCCAACCGCGAGATCGCGGTCGCGCAGTACGAGAAGGTCGTGCAGACGGCGTTCCGCGAAGTGGCCGATGCATTGGCCGGCCGCGCGACGCTCGATGAGCAGCTGCGCGCGCAGGATGCGCAGGCGGCGGCGGAAGCGACGCGGCTGGAGCTGGTCGACCTGAGCTTCCGCAACGGTGCGGCGTCGAGCCTCGATCTGCTGGACGCGCAACGCGCGACCTTCGCCGCGCAGCAGGCGGCACTGCAGGTGCGCCTGGCGCAATTGCAGAACCAGGTGCAGCTATACAAGGTGCTGGGCGGCGGGGTATCGAGCGGAGCCGTGGTCAGCCAGTGACTGTGGGGCCGGAATGATGCGAGGGGTTCCCGGAGGGATGCCCCTTGCGTCGTGGAGAGCCCGCGCTTGGCGATCCGACCGACGGCGTCCTGACGATCAGCGCAGCCGCTTGATCAGACTCGACGTATCGAAGCGGTTCCCACCCATTTCCTGCACATCCGCATAGAACTGGTCGACCAGCGCGGTCACCGGCACGCGGGCGCCGTTGCGACGCGCTTCATCGAGCACGAGTCCGAGGTCCTTGCGCATCCAGTCCACGGCGAAGCCGAAGTCGAACTTGTCTTCGACCATGGTCTTGCCGCGGTTGTCCATCTGCCAGCTCTGGGCGGCGCCTTTGCCGATGACGTCGAGCACCAGCGCCATCGGCAGGCCGCTCTTCTGACCGAAGGCGATGGCTTCCGACAGTCCTTGGACGATGCCCGCGATGCAGATCTGGTTGACCATCTTGGCGAGCTGTCCCGCGCCGGCGTCGCCCACGCGGGTGACCGCCTTGGCGAAGTGGATGGCATACGGGCGGATCTTGTCGAAGACCGCTTCATCGCCGCCGCACATGACCGTCAGCGCGCCGTTGACCGCGCCGGCCTGACCGCCGGAGACCGGCGCATCGATGAAGTGCAGGCCGAGCTTCTGCGCTTCAGCGGCGAGTTCGCGCGCGACCTCGGCCGAGGCGGTCGTGTGGTCGACGAAGACCGCGCCCGGCTTCATGCCGGCGAAGGCGCCGTCGGCGCCCAGCACGACCGAGCGCAGGTCGGCGTCATTGCCGACGCAGCAGAAGACGATGTCCGCGTCCTTGGCCGCCTCGCGCGGCGTCGCGGCGGACTGGCCGCCGAACTCCGAGGTCCAGGCCTGGGCCTTCGCAGGCGACCGGTTGTAGACCGTGACCTGCTGACCGGCCTTGGCCAGATGGCCCGCCATCGGGAAGCCCATCACGCCGAGCCCCAGGAAGGACACGCGGAGGGACGGAGTCGATTCGTAGGAACGCTGGCCGATGCTGCTCATGGAAGGACCTGTCGCGAGGTGTTGAAGACCTGACGATTGTGGCTCCTTCGCAGTGATGCCCTGTGCGCCCCGCGTCGCCGCGGCATTGCGCTTAAACGATGGTCAGATGCTCGGTGCCCGACGACAGATCGCCGCTACGCGCCCGCTCGCTGTTGAGCTTGATCTGCAGGCGCAGGTCGTTGACCGAGTCGGCGTTGCGCAGCGCGTCCTCGTAGGTCACCTTGCCCATCTCGTAGAGGTCGAACAGCGCCTGGTCGAAGGTCTGCATGCCGAGCTCGCGCGAGCGCTTCATGATCTCCTTGATCTCGCCCACCTCGCCCTTGAAGATCAGGTCGCTGATCAGCGGGGTGTTCAGCAGGATCTCGACCGCCGCCACCCGGCCCTTGCCCTCCTGGCGCGGCAGCAGCCGCTGCGACACCAGCGCCTTCAGGTTGAGCGACAAGTCCATCAGCAGCTGCGCGCGCCGCTCTTCCGGGAAGAAGTTGATGATCCGGTCCAGCGCCTGGTTGGCGCTGTTGGCGTGCAGCGTGGCCATGCACAGGTGACCGGTCTCGGCGAAGGCCACCGCGTGTTCCATCGTCTCGCGGTCGCGGATCTCACCCATCAGGATCACGTCCGGCGCCTGGCGCAGGGTGTTCTTCAGCGCCTGCTCCCAGCCTTCGGTGTCGAGGCCGACCTCGCGCTGGCTGACGATGCAGTTCTTGTGCGGGTGCACGAATTCGACCGGGTCCTCGATCGTGATGATGTGGCCGTAGGTCGTCTGGTTGCGGTGGTCCACCATCGCCGCCAGCGAGGTGCTCTTGCCCGAACCGGTCGCGCCGACCAGGATCACCAGCCCGCGCTTGGTCTGGACCACGTCCTTGAGGATGCCGGGCAGCTCCAGCGACTCGATGGTCGGCAGCGTCTGCGGAATCGTCCGCAGCACCAGCGCCACGTGGCCCTGCTGGATGTAGGCGTTGACCCGGAAGCGCCCGATGCCCTGCGGCGAGATCGCGAAGTTGCACTCCTTGGTGCGCTCGAAATCGGCGGCCTGCTTGTCGTTCATGATGGACCGCGCCAGCTGCAGCGTGTGCTGGCCGGTCAGCGGTTGCGGCGACACCTTGGTCACCTTGCCGTCGACCTTCACCGCAGGCGGGAACTCCGCCGTCAGGAACAGGTCGGAGCCCTTGCGCGACACCATCAGGCGAAGCAGGTCGTTGATGAACTTGGTGGCCTGATCGCGTTCCATGGCGGCGTCCTGTCCTGTGTGCCGGGGCGTCGGCGCTCAGTCCGCCCGCGCCCGGTCGATTTGTCGTTGTGGTGGGCGCGTTCCGCTCAGCCGGGGAAGTTCTCGGGCATCTTCGCCTTGGCGCGCGCCTCGGCCGGCGTGATGATGTTGCGGCGGACCATCTCGGTGAGGTTCTGGTCCAGCGTCTGCATGCCCAGGTTGTTGCCGGTCTGGATCGACGAGTACATCTGCGCGACCTTGTTCTCCCGGATCAGGTTCCGGATGGCCGAGGTGCCCAGCATGATCTCGTGCGCCGCGACCCGGCCGTTGCCGTCCTTGGTCTTGCACAGGGTCTGCGAGATCACCGCCTGCAGCGATTCCGAGAGCATGGCGCGGACCATGTCCTTCTCCGCGGCGGGGAAGACGTCGACGATCCGGTCCACCGTCTTGGCGGCCGACGAGGTGTGCAGCGTGCCGAAGACCAGGTGGCCCGTTTCCGCGGCGGTCAGCGCCAGGCGGATGGTTTCCAGGTCCCGCATCTCGCCGACCAGGATGCAGTCCGGGTCTTCGCGCAGCGCCGAGCGCAGCGCGTTGGAGAAGCTCATCGTCTGCGGACCCACTTCGCGCTGGTTGACCAGGCACTTCTTGGATTCGTGGACGAACTCGATCGGGTCCTCGACGGTCAGGATGTGGCCGTACTCGTTCTCGTTGAGGTGGTTGACCATCGCGGCCAGCGTCGTGCTCTTGCCGGAGCCGGTCGGCCCCGTCACCAGCACCATGCCGCGCGGCTTCATCGCGAGTTCGGTGAACACCTTCGGGCAGTTCAGCTGCTCGAGGGTCAGGATCTTGCTCGGAATGGTCCGGAACACCGCCCCCGCGCCGCGGTTGTGGTTGAACGCGTTCACGCGGAAACGCGCCAGCCCCTGGATCTCGAACGAGAAGTCGACTTCCAGCGTCTCCTCGTAGGACTTGCGCTGGGCGTCGCTCATGATGTCGTAGACCATGTCGTGCACCTGACGGTGCTCGAGGGCCTCGACGTTGATGCGGCGCACGTCGCCATGGACGCGGATCATGGGGGGCAGCCCGGCGGACAAGTGAAGGTCGGAGGCCTTGTTCTTGACCGAGAATGCCAGCAGTTGGGTGATGTCCATGGGATGAGGAAAAGCGTGGGCGATTATGGCGACGATCTCCGAGAACATACAACAGCTCCATGGCCGCATTCAGAGGGCTTGCCAGCAGGCGTCGCGGCCTGTCGACAGCGTCACGCTGCTGGTGGTAACAAAGACTTTCCCGGCTTCGGATGTGCGAGAGGCCTTCGAGGCGGGTGAGCGCCGCTTCGGGGAGAACTACGTCCAGGAGGGGGTCGACAAGATCGACGCCCTGGCCGACCTGCGCGGACGGGTCGAATGGCACCTGATCGGCCCGCTGCAGAGCAACAAGACCCGGGTCGTGGCCGAGCGCTTCGACTGGGTGCACAGCGTGAACCGCCTCAAGATCGCCCAGCGCCTGGCGGAGCAGCGCCCGCCGGGGCTGCCGCCGCTGAACGTCTGCCTGCAGGTCAACATCAGCGGCGAGGACAGCAAGAGCGGCCTGGCGCCGGCGGAGGTCGCCGAGGTCGCCCGTGCCGTCGCCGCGCTGCCGACGCTGCGCCTGCGCGGCCTGATGGCGATCCCCGAGCCGGCCGCCACGCTGGAGGAACAGCGCCGCCCCCACCGCGCGCTGGCTGAGCTGTCGGCCGCGCTGAACCGGGACTTCGATCTGGGCCTGGACACGCTCAGCATGGGCATGAGCGCCGACATGGACGCCGCGATCCTGGAGGGCGCCACGATGGTGCGCGTCGGTTCGGCGATCTTCGGCGCGCGTGCGCGACCGGAGCCTCCCTCGGCCCCTTCTCCTCCGGCGGCGTGATGGATGCGCTGCAGCGCCCGACGGATCTGGTGCCCGAAACCCCGGGCAGCCTGTCGATCCGGGCGCTCTGGCGCGAAGGCCGGGCGGCGGAGCGGGGTTGGGTGCTCGGCGGCTGGTTCGCGACGATCGTCGCGTGTGTCCTGCTCGGGCTGGCCACGGTCCGGGAGGGGTGGTCCGGCATCCCGGTCGACCTCGGCGGGGCCGATGCGTTCCTGACCTTCTATCCACCGATCCCGCTGTGCCTGTGGTGGACGCTGTGTTTCGGCTGGCGCTGGGGCGCCGTGCCGGCATGGCTGGCGACCTTCGTTCTGGCGTGGGCCGCGGGCATGTCGGTCGCCTGGGCGGCGCTGTTCGCCTGCGCCAATCCCCTCGGGCTGGGCGTGCTGGCTCTGGGCTACCGCGCCGTCGGCGCGCCGCGCGGGCTGCGCAGCCTGCGGGCCTGGCTGTTCTTCGTGCCGCTGTGCTTCGTCGCGGCCGTGTTCAGTTCCTCGGGCGCGTTGATCTGGAACTTCAGCCACGACCTCCCCGCGTACCGCCAGTTGCCGATCTGGCAGGGCTGGTGGCTGGGCGCGTTCCTGCAGAGCGTGCTGCTCGGCGGACCGCTGATGGCGCTGACCTGGCCGCGCCTGTCGCGCTGGATCGTGGCCCGCGCGGGCCTGTTCACGCCGCCGCCCAGCGGCCGCCGCGCGATGGGACTGGGACTGCTGTTCGCGATCGTGCTGGCGGTGCAGGGCTACGGACTGGTCAGCCTGGGGCTGGGATCTCAGCAGTTGCGGACGGCGCTCGGCAGTCACGACTGGGCGAAGCTGGACGAAGCCTCGCGCGTGATGCTCAGCACCGCCTGGGTGTTCTTCTGGGTCTTCACGCTGATCGTGCTGTTCGTCGCCCAGTTCGGCTACCAGGCCTTGTCGCGCTGGCTGCGTTCGACCGAGGCGCTGGTGGCGCAGTTGGCGCAGGTGAACGCGGAACTGGAGCAGCGCTCGCGGACCGACGGCCTGACCGGACTGGCCAATCGCATGGCGACGGAGGAGGGCCTGCGCGCCCTGCTGCGCACCGTGCGGCGTTACCGGACCCCGTCCGCGCTGCTGATGCTCGACATCGACCATTTCAAGCAGGTCAACGACCGTCATGGACACGCCGCGGGCGACGCGGTGATCCGCTCGCTGGCGCAGGTGTTGAAGGCGTCTTCGCGCGACGTGGATCTGCCCGGCCGGTTTGGCGGAGAGGAGTTCGTCGTCGGGCTTGCCCACACGGATCTGCCAGGTGCGAGACGCTTTGCGGAGCGCCTTCGCGAGCGGATCGCCGCCACGCCTGTGGCGGTCGACCTGAAGGACGGCGGATCGGCGTCGATCGCGTACACCGTCAGCATCGGCGTGACCGTGCTGCGGGAGAACGACCCCGGCGTTGAGGACGCGCTGCGCCGGGCGGACGCCGCGATGTACCGCGCCAAGGCGGGCGGGCGCAATCGCGTCGAGGTCGTCGACACAGACGTTGTGGCGGGTGCGGGCGCCGTGCCCTCGGCACCGGGCAAGCCCTGACCCCTGCGGATCGACGGCCGCCGCGGTTACCGCCCGGGTACAGGGTCCGCGCGGGGGTCTTGCGCAGGAATGTGCAGGAATCGTGAAACCCCGACCAGCGGCTCATTAGGGCTTCTACCGAGTGCCCGCCAAGTGGTTCGGCGGACCGCTTTCAATCAGTTGCAAGTGCCGCGTCAGAATTCACGGGGCCCTGATCCCGCCCTGCAATCCCCGATTCAAGTGCAACGATGATCGCGCCGAAGCCGATGGTCGGACCACGCCGCTGGCGCCACAAGCGCTCGCGGATCCGCTGCGGTCCGGTCATTCAAACAACTCAATCGTTGCGAGGGAATCGATGTCGTTTCTGTCCCGCCTGCGTATCGGCCAGCGTCTGACGCTGAGCTACGCGCTGCTGATCCTGCTGCTGGTCGTGATCGGCGCCTTCGGCGCCCACAACGCCAGCCGCCTCTCCCATGACCTGAGCACGACGGCCAATTCCAGCCTGGTGAAGATCGCGCTGGCCAACGCGTTGGAGAGCGACGTCAACGTCATCGCCCGCGCCTCGCGCGACCTGCTGCTGCTGGACACCGCCAACGCCATCAAGCGCCAGAAGGCAGACATCGCGGCCGCGCTCGAGGACGGCCAGAAGCAGCTGACCGAGCTCGACGGCAAGGTCTCCGACGCGAAGGACAAGGAACTCGCCGCCAAGGTGCGCGAGGCCCAGACCAAGTTCGTCGACTCGGTGTCGAAGTTCCTGAAGGTGCAGCAGGACGGCAGCCCGGACGAAGCGCGCGAAGCGCTGATCAAGGACGTGCGTCCCGCGCAGAAGGATTACCAGGACACGCTGAAGAGCCTGGTCGACCTGCAGTTCGCCAACGGCCGCGACCTCGCCGAAGGCGGCGCCAAGCTGGCCAACCAGTCGATCCTCATCACCGGCGCGCTGGTGCTGATCGCCGTGGTCATCGGCAGCGTCGGCGGCCTGACGATCGCCCGCTCGATCATCGTGCCGGCCCGCAAGGCCAAGGACGCCGCGCAGGCGATCAGCTCCGGCGACCTGTCGCAGCACATCGAGGTCGAGGGCTCCGACGAACTGGCGCAGATGCTGCACGCGATGCGCGACATGCAGACCGCGCTGTCCGGCGTCGTCGCCAGCGTGAGCTCGGCCGCCGGTGAAGTGGCCCAGAACTCCAACGAGATCGCCGGAAGCAATGTGGACCTGTCGGACCGCACCGCGCGTTCCGCCGAGAGCCTGCAGAACACCGCCGCGTCGGTCGAGCAGATCGCCTCCAACCTGAACGGCGCCAGCGAGCTGACCCGCAAGGCTGCGAGCATCGCGACCAAGGCGCGCCAGTCGGCCTCGGCCGGCGGCACCGTGGTGAGCCAGGTCGTGTCGACGATGGAAGAGATCAGCGCGAGCTCGCGCAAGATCGGCGACATCATCGGCGTCATCGACGGCATCGCCTTCCAGACCAACATCCTGGCGCTGAACGCCGCCGTGGAAGCGGCCCGTGCCGGCGAGCACGGCAAGGGCTTCGCGGTGGTGGCCTCGGAAGTGCGTGCGCTGGCTTCGCGCTCGGCGCAGGCCGCCAAGGAGATCAAGGTGCTGATCCAGGAATCGTCCGTCAAGGTCGAGAACGGCACCGCCCTGGTCAACAACGCCGGCGCGACCATCCGCTCGGTCGTCGACGAGGTCAACAACATGGGCCAGCTGATCGAGGAGATCTCGCACTCGGCCCAGGAGCAGGCGGCCGGCGTCGGCGTCGTGAACAACGCGATGAACGAGCTGGACCGCGCCACGCAGCAGAACACCACGCTGGTGGATGAGCTGACCCGCTCGACCGATTCGCTGCGCGACAGCAGCTCGCGCCTGGTGCAGGCCGTGGGCTTCTTCAGCACCGCGCGCGCCGCTTCCTGAATTCCCAGTTCCTACCGGAAACCCGTTTTCCTCACCCAAGACGTACGAGGTCCCAAATGAGCAAGCATCTGACTACCACTGTTTCCCGCACCCTGCTGGGTCTGGCCGCCGCGCTTGTGCTGGCCGCCGGTGCCCACGCCACCCCGAAGATCGTCAAGAAGGTGCCGCCGGAGTTCCCGGCCGAGGCCGCCCGCCAGTCGATCTCGCAAGGATCCGTGCGCGCCAAGATGAACATCGAGCCGGACGGCAAGGTCTCGGGCGTCGAGATCCTGGAAGCCGAACCGCGCAAGGTCTTCGACAAGGCCGTGACCCGCGCGCTGATGGACTGGAAGTTCGAGCCGAGCGGCCAGAAGGAAACGCACGAGGTCAAGCTCGTGTTCAAGAACGAGGACTGATCGCCGCCGCCGGTCCGCAGGGATCGGTCGACGGATTCTCCGAAGGGCCGCGTGAGCGGCCCTTTTCCGTCTCGCCTACACTCAGGCCCCATGTCCCGCCCGAACGCACCCGGTCCGCGCCGGCTCCTCTGGAGTCGCTGGCTGGTGCTCGCCCTGCTGAGCCTGACCCTGCCGCTGCAGGGCGCGCTGGCCGCGACGATGGGCATCGGCATGGCGCTGATGTCGTCGAACGCGGGCGCCGTCGCGATGACGATGCCGAGCGATTGCCAGGACATGGCGCATGACATGTCCGGCATGAACGGGATGTCGCACGACATGTCCAGCATGGATCACGCCGGCATGGCGGCGATGGACCCCGGCGCGTCGCACGACGATGGCGCGGATCATGCGACCCCCTCCGACCACCATTGCGGCATCTGCCTGCAGTGCTGCATCGGCGCCGCGATGCCGATCGCGTCCCTGACGCCAGCCGCGCACGACCTGCGCGATGCCGCCCCCTCGCTCGACGCCCATGGCGCGCCCGAGCAGTCTCCCCAGCCGCTTGAGCGGCCGCCCAAAGCCTTCCTCGCCTGAACGCCGGCGCTCGTCCCGGACGAGCCGCCGTACGCACCGTCGTCCGCTTGCGCCTCTGCAGCGGATCGGCCGCCATCCTGTTCATCAGCGAGGACGCCATGTCTTCTCGTTTCATTCCCGCACTCGCGCTGGCGATGTGCCTGGGCGCCGCCACGGCCGCGCCGCCCGATCCCGCCGATGCGCGCCTGACTTCCGCCGCGCCGCGGCCCAAGCCTCCCGCGCCCGCATCGAGCGCCGCGGTCGTCGATCCCGGTGTCGGCGACTGGCGTCAAGCCAACCGTCGCGTGCTCGACGCCGGCGGATGGCGCGCGCTGCTGCGCGAGAGCCAGGCGGCTTCGGCGCCGGCCGGCGCGCATCACCACCATTGAGGAGCGCCGATGTCCTCCACAACGAACCCTCGACTTGCGCCTGTCCGTCTGCTGACCGCGCTGGCGGCATTGGCGATGCTGTCGGCCTGCGCCTCGCTGTCGCCCGAGCAGGCCGCCGCGCCTGTTCAGCAGAAGAGCCGCGACTGGCTCGGCGCCGAGCTGCCGTTGCAGCGTTCCGACGAGCAGCGCGCCGCGGCGCGTGCGCGCACCGACGCGCTGCTGGCGGGGCCGCTCAACGCTCAGGGCGCGGTGCAACTGGCGTTGCTCAACCACCGCGGTCTGCAGGCCGGGCTGTACGGCCTGGGCATGGCGGAAGCCGAACGCGTGCAGACGCTGCTCTGGCCGAATCCGGTGCTCAACATCGGCCGGCTCGTCCGTGGCGATGAGCGGGAGATCGAACGCGGGCTCGAATTCAACCTGCTGAGCCTGCTTGGCCGCGGCGCCCGCCAGGATGCCGGCGCCCGCGCCCTCGAACGTGAGCAGGCCCGCGTAGCACAGCAACTGCTCGACGTCGCCGGGCAGGCGCGCCGGACCTGGATCCAGGCGGTCGCGTCGCAGGAGCAATTGCGGCACGCGCGGACGGTGCTCGATTCGGCCTCGGCCGGCGCCGAGCTCGCGCTGCGGATGCGGCAGGCCGGCAACGTCAGCGCGCTGCGCCTGGCGCGCGAGCGCACGGTGCTGGCCGAATCCCAGCTCGCGATGGAGCAGGCGCAGCTTCAGGCGGCGGGCGATCGCGAGGCGCTGATCCGTGCGATCGGCCTCTGGGGTGACGACCTCGCCCTGCTGAAGCTGCCCGAGCGGCTTCCGGACGTCCCCGCCGACTTCCGGACCGCGGACGATGTCGAACGTCAGGCGGTCGCGCAACGGCTCGACATCGTCGTGGCGAAGCGCGAATCGGAGCAGCTCGCCGCACAACTGGGCCTCACGCGCCAGACCGGCCGTGTCAACGTGCTCGAACTCGGCCTGCAGCGCAACAGCAGCAACGAGGAGCCGACCCAGCGCGGCATCGAGCTCAGCATCGAACTGCCGCTGTTCGACTGGGGCCAGGCGCGTGTCGCCGGTGCGCGTGAGGCCTACGGTCAATCGCTGGAACGCACGGCGCAGGTCGCGATCGATGCGCGTTCCGACGTACGCGTCGCCCGCACTCGCGCGGAAGCCGCCTGGCGCATCGCCCGGCGCCATCACGACGAGGTGCTGCCGCTCGCCAGGCAGGTCTCGGACGAGACCCTGCTCCGCTACAACGGCATGCTGGTCGGCGTCATGGACCTGCTGGCCGACGCCCGTGCGCAGGCGCGCGCCGTGTCCGCGACGCTGGCCGCGCAGCGTGACTTCTGGCTCGCGGAATCGACGCTGTCGCAGAGCCTGCTCGGTCCGGTGCGCGATGGCGCGGCCGTGGCCTCTTCTTCCTCGACCGCCGCTGCGCCTGAAGGCGCCGGCGGCGCCGCGCATTGAACGCGCGGCTTCGAAAGGACCTACCGATGATCTCCCGGAGAAACCTCTTCGCCCGAGCGGCCGCGGGGGCGGCGCTCGGCGCCGCCGGCGCGGTGAACGCGAGCGGGGTGTCGCGTGTCGCGATGGCCGCGCTGCCCGAAGCCGCCCAGCGCGACAGCGCCGACACGGCG
>NZ_DASVNZ010000029.1:0-9907 GCF_036486225.1 Roseateles sp.
CGCTTGACGCCAGGGCCCTGCGACCAGGCGGCCAACGCCCCGGCCGATGCCGGTGGGCGGTCTCCGTCAGCGCTTGGGGGAAGTTGTGGATGCGCCTGCACCGCAAGCGGGCGATGATCCGCCCCCATGTCGACTCCCCCGCCAGACGCCGCCTTCCGCCGCCGGCTTCACCGCATTTACGGTGCCTACACGATCGGCTTCGTGCTGCTGGTGGGTGTACTGGGGGTGCTGGAGCGGATGGGCATGCCCAAGCAGTGGCTGGGGTTCTCGTTCCTGCTGCTGACGGTGCTGATCTACGCCGGCATCGGCGTGTTCAGCCGGACCACTGACCCGGTCGAGTACTACGTCGCCGGCCGCCGCGTCCCGGCGTTCTACAACGGCATGGCCGCGGGCGCCGACTGGATGAGTGCGGCGAGCTTCCTGGGCATGGCGGGCAGCCTGTACCTCGCGGGTTACGGCGGATTGGCGTTCGTGCTCGGGTGGACGGGCGGCTTCTGCCTGGTGGCGCTGCTGCTGGCGCCCTACCTGCGCCGCTTCGGCGGCTTCACGGTGCCCGACTTCCTCGGCGCGCGCTTTGAAAGCCGCGGCCTGCGCGTGATGGGCGCCGCGGCCGCGGTGCTGGTGTCCTTCATCTATCTGGTCGCACAGATCTATGCGATCGGCCTGATCACGACGCGCCTGACGGGGCTGACCTTCGAGATCGGCCTGTTCGTCGGGCTCGGTGGCGTGCTGGTGTGTTCCTTCCTCGGCGGCATGCGGGCCGTGACGTGGACCCAGGTGGCGCAGTACATCATCATGATCGTGGCCTACGTCGTGCCGGTGATGTGGCTGTCGACGATTCAGACCGGCTCGCCGCTGCCGCAGTTCACCGCGGGCACCGAGGTCCGCGAGATCACCGTCCGCGAGCAGGAACTGCTGACCGACCCGAAGGAGCTGCAGGTTCGCGGGCTCTATGAGCAGCGCGCCAAGGACTTCGAACAGCTCATCGCCGAACTGCCGCACTCGCTCGATGCCGAGCGCCAGCGCGTCTCGCAGGTGATCGCGAAGTTGAAGTTCGAGGAGGCGCCGCTCGCGCAGATCCAGGCGGCGGAGAAGGTGCGCGCCGCGCTGCCGCGCACCGAGGCCGAGGCCCGCGACCTGTGGCAGCGAGCGGTCGCCGCGAATCGCCAGCGCGCCGAGCCGCTCGCCGGCATGCCGCTGCATGCGCAGCCTTTCGCCGGCGATCCCGACGGCACGCCGGCCGAGCAGGAGGCCTACACGTTGGCGCGTCGCAACTTCCTGGCGCTGGTGCTGGTGCTGATGGTGGGCACCGCCGGGCTGCCGCACATCCTGACCCGCTACTACACGGTGCCGACGGTGGCCGAGGCGCGGACCTCCGTCGCGTGGACGCTGTTCTTCATCGCGCTGCTCTACCTGTTCGCCCCGGCGCTGGCGGTGATGCTCAAGCACGAGGTCCTGCATCACCTGGTCGGTTCGCCCATCGCGGAGCTTCCCGGCTGGATGAAGCAGTGGATGCGGGTCGATCCCGGCCTGCTGAACATCCAGGACATCAACCAGGACGGCATCCTGCAGCTCGGCGAGCTGCGCCTGGGCGGCGACATCGTCATGCTGATGACGCCCGAGCTCGCGGGGCTGCCGTATGTGCTCTCCGCGATGGTGGCGGCAGGCGCGCTGGCGGCGGCGCTGTCGACGGCGGACGGGCTGCTGCTGACGATCTCCAGCGCGCTCTCGCACGACGTCTACTACCGCGTCCTGAACCCGCGCGCCTCGATGACGCAGCGGGTGACGATCTCCAAGGCGCTGCTGCTGGCGACCGCGCTCACCGCCGCCGCCGTGGCCGCGCAGAAGCCGGCGGACATCCTGCTGCTGGTGTCGGCGGCGTTCTCGCTGTCGGGATCGACGCTGGTGCCGGCGCTGGTGGCGGGCATCTTCTGGAAGCGCGCCAACAAGCAGGGCGCGGCGGCCGGCATGCTCGCCGGGCTGGGCATGACGCTGTACTACATGGTGAACGCGCACGCGGGCCTGCGTCAGGCGCTCGGCATCGGCGGCGACCCGCAGCTGTGGTGGGGCATCCAGCCGATGGCGGCGGCACTGTTCGGCTTGCCCGCGGGCATCGCGGCGCTGGTCCTGGTGAGCCTGCTGACCCCGCCGCCGTCGCCGACGGCCCGCGCGCTGCAGGCCCGGGTCACGGGCGCCACGCCCTGAGCGCCAGGACTTGCGAGCCTGCCCCGGGCGCGTTCCTGCCGGCTCACGCGCGGCAGGAAGTTCATGCCAGATGGACGGGGCGTCCAAACTGGTCTAGAATGCTCGATTCCCCTTGCCGGGCCCACGAGTAGACGCTGGGGTCCGGCTTTCAGGCCAAGGGCCGTTTCCTGGAACATCCCAGGGCGCTGTGCCGGAGGTCGTCGAAATCCATAAGGAGTTCGTATGCGTCATTACGAAATCGTTCTGCTGATCCATCCGGATCAAAGCGAACAAGTTCCGGCGATGCTGGAGCGCTACAAGGGCCTGGTCACCAACGGTGGTGGCAAGGTTCATCGCGTGGAAGACTGGGGCCGCCGTCAGCTGGCCTATCAGATCCAGAAACTGGCCAAGGCGCATTACCTGTGCCTGAACATCGAGTGCAGCAAGGAAATCCTGGCTGAAATCGAGACCGGTTTCCGCTTCAACGACGCCGTGCTGCGTCACCTGACCGTCGTCAAGGACAAGGCCGAGACGAACCCGTCGGTGATGATGAAGGCCGTCGAGCGCGAAGAAGCCCGCAAGGCCCCGCAAGAAGCGTCCGCCTGAGCTGACAAGCGCGACAACTGACGTTCCCGAATTTCTGACCTGCTGACTCACGGATCTTTCCCGCTCGCATGAACCGACTGGTACTGCAGGCGCAGATCCTCGAGATCGCGGCGATCCGATACACCCCCGCCGGGCTCCCGGCCCTGGACCTGATGCTCAAGCATGAGTCCACGGTCGACGAAGCCGGCTCCCCGCGCAAGGTCGCGATGGAGATCAAGGCGGTGGCGATCGGTGAAATCGTGAAGCGGGTCCAGGCGCTGGGCCTGACGGAGAAGACGGTGTTCACCGGATTTCTCTCGGCACAGCGACAGGGGCGGGGCACGGTGTTTCACATCACCGGCTTCGCGGACTGAACGGGACGGACAGGTCGCGCAGATCGTTTAAATCTGGATAGATAGCAGGAGTTCACTATGCCCCCGCCACGTGGTAAAGGTCGGTTCTCTAAGGACCGCAAGCCCAAGCGCAACCAACAATCGCTGCTGTTCCGTCGCAAGCGTTTCTGCCGCTTCACCGTCGCCGGTGTCGAGCAGATCGACTACAAGGACGTTGACGTCCTGCGCGACTTCGTCGGCGAAAACGGCAAGATCGTGCCCGCCCGCCTGACCGGCACGCGCGCCTTCTTCCAGCGTCAGCTGTCGGTGTGCATCAAGCGCGCCCGCTTCCTGGCCCTGCTGCCGTACAGCGACCAGCACAAGGTCTAAGGAGTCCACCCATGCAAGTCATCCTGCTGGAAAAAGTGGCCAACCTGGGTAACCTCGGCGACGTCGTCAAGGTCAAGGACGGCTATGCCCGCAACTTCCTGATCCCGACCCGCCAGGCGCGCCGCGCCACGGAATCGGCCATCAAGGAATTCGAAGCCAAGCGCGCCGAACTCGAGAAGGTCGCCGCCGAGAAGCTGGCCATCGCACAAGCCCTGGGCGAGAAGATCAACGGCAACACCGTGACGATCTCGCAGAAGGCTGGCGTCGACGGTCGCCTGTTCGGTTCCGTGACCAACGCCGACATCGCTGAAGCGCTGACCAAGGCCGGCACGGCCATCGTCAAGTCGCAAGTGCGTCTGCCCAACGGTCCGCTGAAGACCGTCGGCGAATTCCCGATCCAGGTTGCTCCGCACACCGACGTGGTGGTGGAAGTGACCGTGAAGGTCGTCGCCGAGATCGAGTAATTGCTCGACACACCCGTTGGGCGCTCTGCGCGTCCATCGGGGTTGTCACCGGATTCGCGGGTCACACGACCTGCAAAGATCGGGGCAACATCAAGAAAGCCGACAGCTGCGAAGCCGTCGGCTTTCTGCTTTTCCGGGGGTTGAGTTATCCCGCTCGCTCCACAAGCTATCAAAAGCTCATCCACAGGCTTGTCCACAATGTCCGCGATCTTCACCACGCCCGGATCCAGTGCCAGCGACAGCGAGATCGCGCGACTGCGCGTGCCGCCCAACTCGGTGGAAGCCGAGCAGAGCGTGCTCGGCGGCCTGCTGATCGACAACACCGCCTGGGACAAGGCGGCGGACACGCTCAGCGACACCGATTTCTACCGCTACGAGCACAAGCAGGTCTACGCCGCGATCGGCAAGCTGATCAACGGCGGCAAGCCGGCGGACGTGGTGACGGTGTTCGAGGAGCTGACCTCGCTCGGCAAGGCCGAGGAGTGCGGCGGCCTGGCCTACCTGAACGCGCTGGCGCAGGGCGTGCCGAGTGCGGCCAACCTGCGGCGCTATGCCGAGATCGTTCGTGAGCGCGCCATCCTGCGCAAGCTGGTCGCGACCTCGGACGAGATCGCGACCGCCGCGCTGAATCCCGCCGGCCGCGCGGTCAACGAGATCCTGGACGAGGCCGAAGGCAAGATCTTCCGCATCAACGAGGAAGGCTCGCGCGGCGGTACCGGCTTCCAGAGCATGGACCGGCTGATGGTCGAGCTGATGGACCGCGTCAACGAGCTCGCGGAGCAGGGCGCCGAAGACGTCACCGGCGTGCGCACCGGCTTCTACGACCTGGACCGCATGACGGCGGGCCTGCAGCGCGGCGACCTGATCATCCTGGCGGCGCGGCCGTCGATGGGCAAGACCGCCTTCGCGATCAACATCGGCGAGGCCGTCGCGATCAACGAAGGCCTGCCGGTCATCATCTACTCGATGGAAATGGGCGCGGCCCAGCTGGCCTTGCGGATGGTCGGTTCGATCGGCCGCATCGACCAGAGCAACCTGCGCACGGGCCGTCTGAAGGACGACGAATGGGGCCGGCTGGCCGAGGCCGTCGACAAGCTCGGCAACGCGCCGATCTACATCGACGAGAGCCCGGGCCTGTCGCCCAGCGAAGTGCGCTCCAGAGCCCGGCGCCAGGCGCGCATCTCGGGCCAGATCGGCCTGATCATCATCGACTACCTGCAGCTGATGAGCGGCAACGGCGGCGGCAGCGAGGAGAACCGCGCGACCGTGGTCGGCGAAATCTCGCGGGGCCTGAAGGCGCTGGCCAAGGAGCTGCGCTGCCCGGTGATCGCGCTGTCGCAGCTGAACCGCTCGGTGGAAACGCGGCCGGACAAGCGGCCGATGATGTCCGACCTGCGCGAGTCGGGCGCGATCGAGCAGGATGCGGACATCATCATGTTCATCTACCGCGACGAGTACTACACCAAGGACGAGTGCAAGGAGCCGGGCGTGGCGGAGATCATCATCGCCAAGCAGCGGAACGGCCCGGTGGGCACGGTGAAGCTGTCCTTCGTGAGACAGAACACCAAGTTCGAGAACCTCGCGCCGGGGTACGTGAGCCCGGGCGGCGACGAGTATTGATGCTCGCGTCCGGCGGTCGTCGCGACCCGCGTACGCCCTCGATCTTCGAGGGCGTTTTCACAAGGACGATCTGATCAACGAGGGTCGTTTCAGGCCAGCCTAAGTTTCGGGATTGAAATCAATCAACTAGTTGGTAGACTGGAGGCTATCGAACCGACCGGAACCGAATTCATCATGGCCTCCTCCTCCACATCCGCCGCCACCAACCTCCAGCAGGACCTCTGGCTCAGGCGCTACACGCTGGTCCGCGCGTTGTTCTCCATCGTCTGGGTGGCCGCTGCGGTCGTGATCGGCAGCAAGTCGCCCGCGATCGCCGCGGTATTGCTGGTCCTCTATCCCGCCTGGGATGCCGCTGCCAACTGGGTGGACGCGAACGCCAGCGGCGGCCTGCAGGCCAACCGCACGCAGCGCATCAACGTGTGGGCGAGCGGCCTCACGACGCTCGCCGTGTGCCTGGCGCTGACGGCGGGCATGAACGCCGTGCTCGGCGTCTTCGGGGTCTGGGCGATCGCGTCGGGTCTCATGCAGCTCGGCACGGCGCTGCGCCGCTGGAAATCGCAGGGCGGCCAATGGGTGATGGTCCTGAGCGGCGCGCAGTCCGCGCTGGCCGGCGGCTTCTTCATCGCGCAGGCGCAGAAGGCCGACGTCCCCTCCATCGTGAACGTCGCGGGCTACGCGGGCGTCGGCGCGCTGTACTTCCTCATCTCCGGCATCTGGCTGAGCGTGAGCCTGTCGCGCCGGGGGAAGCAGGCCGCTGCCTGATCCGATCACGGCCGATCACGGCCGATCACGGCGGCGGATACTGCGCCGCCGTGCGCTGGCCTTCCACGCCGACGCTGCGCTGCAGCCGCACGCCGAAGTTCCAGCCGAGCGTGCGCTGGTCCTTGCCCTTCTCCCGCACGATCAGCATCAGCGGCCGCCAGGTCGAATCCTGCGCCATCGTGCGGTCCGCATTCGCGCGCGCCTCGGCGGCGCCTGGCGCATCGCCGCGCAATTGCGCCAGACCTTCCAGCGCGCGGAAGGTGTCGATCCACGCCGACGCCTGCGGGCGCATCGAGAAGTTGATGTTGTACTGGCAGAGGCTGTCCTTCGGCAGCCCCTTCACCTTGGCCTCGAAGTCGCTCAGCAGCGACTCGGCCTTGTCGCGGTTGGCGCGTGTGTTCTTCTCGCCGCTCGCGTCGGGTTCCAGCGTCTCCACGCAGCGGGCGATCCAGTCGTCGCGGTTCTCGCGGACTTTCTGCAGCATCTGCGCCGGCGTGCTGAAGTGACGGTCCAGGTCGGCGTCCTGCTTTCCGCCGATCGTGAACGGCGAGACCGCGTTCTTCTCCAGGTTCCAGAACAGGTCGCGGTTCACGTCGAGCAGGCTCGGCATGCCGCCGCCGCTGATCGAGCCGTCCTTCCCGTCCTGGCCGAGTTTCACCTCCGACGGATTGGCGGGCGTCAGCGTGTTGACCTGGACACCGACCGACAGCTTCTGCTGCGCAGTGTCGCCCTTGTCCGCGGTCACCTGGATGTGGCCGCCGCGCTCGGTGCGTGATTCGGCGATCCGCTCCGCCTTGAGCGCCGCGCCGGCACTGACGCCCACGCGGTAGGTGTTGCCGTCGCCGCCCGCCAGCTTCAGGTTGGCGCCGGCGCTGACCTTGGTGACGAAGCTGCGCGTCAGGCTCTGACCGTGGATCTCGCCGAGGCTGACCTTGGGATGGCGATCCAGCACCGCTTCCAGCGGACCGGCGTAGTGCGGCGCGTCCTTCGGATGCACCTGGTCCCAGCGTACCCAGGAGTCGAGCACGCCCAGCATCTCCTTGCGCAGCTCGTCGTCCTTGCCGCGCTGGCGGAACAGCCGAAGGATGGTGCCCTCGGTCTCCTGGTGCGTGCGGCTCATCTTCTCTGTGGCGCTCACTTGCGCCTTCACCACGCCGGGCAGGTCCGGGCCGACGGCCACGCCGACGGTGGCTTCCGGGCCGCTCGCGCGCGTGCTGCCGAGCGAGATCTCCATGCCGAGGATCGGCATGAAGGCCTGGAAGAAGGCCTCCTCCTTGCGAGACCAGCCGGCCGAGACGATCGGCGACACGACCGGCGACGGCACGCTGTAGGGGAGCGAGGGCAGACCGCCGCCGACCACGCCGCCGCCGGAGAGCTTCACCTTGTCGCGCAGCTGCATCGACAGCAGGATGGGCTCGAAGTAGCGCACCACGTCCTCCTTGCTCTGGAAGCGTTTCTGGCGCGCGGCATCGGCCGCTTCGTGCATCGCGGCGTCGTGCCTGAGCGCGCCCTGGCGCTCTGCCGGCGCGGACTCCGCGAGCGTCAGCTTCACGTGGTCGATGACGGCACGCAGCGCGTCCGGCGCCGACGCGCCGTCCCTGGCGAGCTCTTCGAACAGCGGCGGCAGCGGGTGCTCGCGGTTGGGCTTGTGCAGGCGAGCAGGTTTGTTCGCGCTCACGGGGTTCTCCAGCCCATAGACCGCCGCGCGCAGCTCGCCGGCCTCGCTGCCCTTGAACTGCCATTGCGCCGGATGACCCTGGCCCTGTCGCGTGGCCCGCTCGGCCAGCGCCTGCGTCGCGGCGGCGAAGGCTTGTGCTTCCGGGGCGGAAACACCGACCGCGGTCAGGTCACGCGCCAGATCCGACCGCGCCCAGTCACCCAGCTCTCCAGCAGTCTTGCGCACGCCGCTGTCGGCCTGGCTGCGGTTCGTCGTCATGCCGAAGCTCTCGGCGATCGCCGTGGCGCGCTTGAGCCCTGCCGGTGTGAACGGCGTCTTGTGCCGGTGCGGCGTGACCGCGCGCTGCAACCACGATGCCGACGGCTCCTCGCGCGACAGCCACTCACCGATGGCCTTGTTCATGCGGGCATCGTGGCGGGCGTAGGGCGAGCCGGCGGCGTTGGAGAGACAGCCGTTGCGCACCGCGTGGTACGCCGCGCGCTCGGCGCCGGTGAACGCGGGCGCAGCCGACGTCGATGCCCCCGCTGATGTTGATGACGATGCGGGCGAAGACGACGCCGCGGCGATGTCCGCCGGCGGCTGTCGCGCGACGCGCTTCGCGCCCGCCAGCCACTGGCGCACGGCGGCGTCCGGTTCCACGCGCTGCGCAGCGTCGGCCGACCAGAAGCTGCGCATGGCCTGCAGCGTCTCGCTGTCCGGCATGCTGCCTTGCGGATCGCCGAGCAGATGTACCACCTCCGCGCCGCGCGGCAGCACGCTCGCCTGGCGCAGCAGGTTGCGGACGTCCGATTCCGCCTGCGTGGGCTCGTGGCCGGCGCGGCCATCGAGAAGACGCTCGGACAGGCCATCGGGATGATGATCGGGCAGGTCGGCCACGCCTTGCATCCAGTCGCGCGTCGGACGCGACTGCAGCGCCGCCAGCGCCTCCCGCGCGCGCGTGGCGTCGCCTTTGCAGACCACCGACAGCAGCTCGGAGGCGATCTCCATGACCCCGATCGACGGCAACGCGTCCGCCGACGGATTGGCGGGGCGGCCGGTCACCGCCTTGAGCAGCAGGGCGCCGAAGCGGGCGTTCTCGACGGCCGGCGCGAAGCCGCGCGGTCGCGTCGCCTGGACCTGCAAGGCCTGCGCTTCCCGTGCGTCGAACGCCGCCTGGGCGACGGCCGGGTCGGGCGGCGTGTCGACCTTCGACGCCAACGTGATCGAGGCCTGCAGCACCGCCGACACGCCCGCGTCGGTGGCGTGCAGCGTGGCGCGCGCCGCCGCGACGTGCGCATCGTTTGAGCCGCCGGGTTGGCGCAATTGCGCGATCGCCGCCGATCGCGCGCCGTAGAGCGCCTCCTTGGTGTCGTCCAGCCGCTGCCGGACGAAGCGATCCTTGTCCACCAGCTGCTGCCGGGCCTGGACCTCGGCGGCCAGCGGCTGGAGGCCGCCGGCGACGGCCTGCGTGATCGAGCCGCGGGCCTCCAGCACGGGCGTGGCGTTCCCGGGTTGCGGCTTGTCCGCGTGCGTGCTGGCCTTCTCGGTCAACGGGCGAGGCTTGAGCCAAGGCACGAGGGTGGTGGCGAGCCGGTTCCCCGTCGAGCGCGTCGGCGCATCCCAGGGGGACGGCGTGCGCGGCGGCAAGCGCTCGTTCAGGCCTTGCGCCTGGATGGACAGGGCCGCGAGCTGGCTGGTGGTGTCCGTCGGAGCCTGCGTCTTCGGCGTCGGCAACGATGCGCGCACCGGACGCTCCACGGTGCCGCCGACGCCGGGCACGATGGCGTTGAATGCCACTTCGCGACCGAACACGGCGCGCTTCGCGCGTGCCGGCAGGCCCTGCAAGGCACCGGAGGTCGAGGGACTCTTGCCCGCGGCGGTGGGCGTCAGCGTCGATGACGTCGATGCCGTTG
>NZ_DASVNZ010000062.1:0-20775 GCF_036486225.1 Roseateles sp.
AGCTTCTTCGTCCAGGCCGGCGCCTACACGCGCATGGAAGACGCCGAGCAGCAGCGCGCCAAGCTGGCGATCCAGGGCTTCGCCGCCAAGGTGATGGAGCGCGAACAGTCCGGCCGCACCGTGTTCCGCGTCCGCCTGGGACCGTTCGACACGCGCGACGAGGCCGAGGCGCAGCAGAAGAAGCTCGAGGGCGCCGGTGTCGAGGCCAACCTCGTGGCGATCCAGCGCTGAGCGCCGGCACGCCTCGTACCTCGCCAGACAACGTTAATGCCGCTCTAAGTTTGACTTTCTAGGATGACCGGCCGCTGCGGCGCCGGTCGCAGCGGAACCAACAAGGAATCGAAGATGAAGCGTCGCGAATTCAACGCCCTCACGGCCCTGTCGACCGCCGCGGGCGGTGGTGCGCTCCTGACCGGCGCGCCGGCCCAGGCGCAGGGCGGCCCGGTCGAGGGCCGCCAGTACCAGCGCCTGGCCACGCCGGTGCCGGGCTCGGCGCCGGGCAAGATCGAGGTGATCGAGTTCTTCTGGTACGGCTGCCCGCACTGCTACGTCTTCGAGCCGACGATCGAAGCCTGGGCCAAGCAGCTGCCCGCCGACGTCGTGTACCGCAAGGTCCATGTGGCCTTCCGCGCCAACGTCAAGATCCACCAGCAGCTGTTCTTCACGCTGGAAGCGATGGGCAAGGAAGCGCAGGTGCGCCCCGCCATCTTCAACGCCATCCACCGCGGCGGCCAGGGCCTGACCAACGTCGAGGAGATGGCCAAGTTCCTGGCGCCGCTGGGCGTGGACGCGGCCAAGTTCAAGGAGACCTACAACTCCTTCACCGTGACGACGAAGAGCCAGCAGGCCGAGAAGCTGCAGAACCAGTACAACATCGACGGCGTGCCGACGGTCGCGATCGGCGGGCGTTATCTGACGTCGCCGGCGATGGCCGGTTTCGGGCTGCGCGTCAGCGAGGAAGAACTGGGTCAACGTTGCATCGCCGTCGCCAACTTCCTGCTGCCGTTGGCGCGCAGGGGCGCCTGATCGACCTGATCGTCGTACGGCGACGGCCGCTGGCCCCCACCCTCTCCCGCGATGCGGGAGAGGGAGTCCGGTTGGAGTCCTGCGGAAGCGAAGCGCCCCTTGAGGGCGCTTTCTGCTTTCTGGGCCCCTCCGTTGGGGGGATCGGGGGACAGGGCTTGCGCGATCGTGTGTCCTGGGATTAAAGTGATATCACCTTTTTGGAGGAGTTGGTGATGAGCACGACCGCAGTCCCGAAGACCCCCCTGTCGCGCGCCGCTGCGCCGGCGACGATGGAGCGCCGCGCCGGGACGGCCAATGGCTATGCCGCGCTGCTGATCGGCCTGGGCCTGCTGGCCTACGCCGTCTGGCGCGTCGTCGCGTTCCGCCATGACGCCGTCGACCTGACGCAGCTGACGCTGATCCTGGTGGGCCTGATCCTGCTGTCGGGCCTGTACATCCAGCAGCCCAACGAGGCGCGCCTGCTGACGCTCTTCGGCCGCTACGTCGGCACCGACCGCATCTCCGGCCTGCGCTGGACCGTCCCGCTGTTCATGGCCAAGCGCCGCCTCTCGCTGCGCGCGCGCAACCTGGACGCGCCCACGCTGAAGGTCAACGACAAGCGCGGCAACCCGGTCGAGATCGGCGCGGCGGTGGTGTGGCGGGTCCAGGACACGGCGCGCGCGGTGTTCGAGGTGGACGACTTCGAGCAGTACGTCAGCATCCAGGCGGAAGCCGCGATCCGGCACGTCGCCTCGCAGTTCGCCTACGACGAGGGCGACGACATCGACAGCAAGGAGATCACCCTGCGCGCCGGCGCTGACGAGGTGATGGCCGCGATGATCGCGGAGCTGCAGACGCGCCTCCAGCCTGCGGGTGTCAGCGTCGAGACGGCGATGCTGACCCATCTGGCCTATGCGCCGGAGATCGCGCAGGTGATGCTGCGTCGCCAGCAGGCCGAGGCCATCATCAGCGCCCGCAAGAAGATCGTGCACGGCGCGGTCAGCATGGTCGAGGAAGCGCTCAAGGGCCTGAGCGAGCGTGAGATCGTGCAGCTCGACGACGAGCGCAAGGCGGCGATGGTGTCCAACCTGCTGGTGGTGCTGTGCTCCGACAAGGACACGCAGCCCATCATCAACGCGGGCACGCTCTACAACTGAGCGACGCAGCGATGGGCAGTCCCGGCAAGAAGCAGTTTCCGCTGCGCCTCGATCCGGCGTTGTGGGAGGAGATCGAGCGGCTGGCCGCGATCGAGCTGCGCTCGTCCAACGCCCAGATCGAGATGCTCTTGCGCGAGGCCCTCAAGCGCCGCGGTATCAGACCGGCGCCATCGCCCGTGCCGCGCCGGGGGCGGCCGCCCGCCGGTGATGCCAGTGACGCCGGCGAGAGCGGCGACAGCGGCGAAAGCGGCGAGACCGACGCGATCGACGAATAACCCGTCCGTGGACGCTGCCATGGAGGCAGTCAGCGCACTTCGCACGACCGTGCTAAATTGCGGTCCATGGAAGCCAAGACCGCCCGCAGCGAACTGACGCAGAGCGCCATCGTCGATGTCGCGTTGGAGATGGCGCGCCTGGACGGGCTGGACAGCCTGTCGATCGGCGAGGTGGCCAAGCGGCTGAACCTGTCCAAGAGCGGCGTGTTCTCCCGCATCGGCTCGCGCGAGGCCTTGCAGGCGGCGGTGCTCGATGCCTTCGAGAAGATCTTCCAGCAGGAGGTCATCCTGCCGGCGTTGCGCGAGCCGCGCGGCCTGCCGCGCATGGACGCCATGGTGCGCGCCTGGCTGGCACGCGTCGACGGACCGCATGGCAACTGCCTCTACGTGGCCGGCGCCTTCGAATACGACGACCGCGACGACGTGATGCGCGATCGCCTGCTGGACGGCGTCCGCCGCTGGCGCGGCACGCTGCGGCGCACCTTGCTGCAGGCGCAGGATGCCGGTCAGCTGCGCGCCGACGCAGACCTCGATCAACTGATCTTCGAGCTCGACGGCCTGTTCACCGCGCTCGTGCGCGAGGTGCGTTTCCTGCGCACGCCGGACGCCCTCGACCGGGCCTGGACCAGCTACGGCCGCCTGATGGCGCCGGTGCGGCTGGACCCGGCGCCGTCCGCCACCCCCGTTCCTTCACCCTGAGGTCGACGCCATGTCCCGCATCGGCCCTTCCGTTTCCACCAACTTCGCACGACCGTGCGAAAACGTTCACCGCGTCCGCGCGCATTGAGGAGTCGATCATGACCATCCTGCTGATCCTGAGCCTGCTGTCCGGCGGTGCGTTGTGGCGCGCCTGGGCGTCCTGGCGCCGGCTGATGCGGCAGCTGCCGCGGCGCAACCGCGACATGGTGCTGTTCTGAGCGCACGCCGGGCCGGTACCGAGCCGCCATCGGGCCACCCGGTCACGGGATAAGCCGGAGTGGCGATGCCATGAGCGCTCCTTACACTCGACGGCTTGTCCCATTGAGGAAAGTCCATGGCGTGGTTGATGCGCTGGCGGCCCGTGACCGTCGGCCCCGAGAAGGCGATTGCTCCCGATGAACGCCTGTCCTGGCCGCAGACCGCGGCGCTCGGCCTGCAACATGTGATCGCCATGTTCGGCGCCACCGTGCTGGCGCCGCTGCTGATGGGCTTCGATCCCAACGTCGCCGTGCTGATGAGCGGCGTGGGCACGCTGCTCTTCTTCTTCCTGACCGGCGGTCGCGTGCCGAGCTATCTGGGCTCGAGCTTCGCCTTCATCGGCGTGGTCATCGCCGCGACCGGTTATGCCGGCAGCGGCCCCAATCCCAACCTGCCGCTGGCGCTGGGCGGCATCATCGCCTGCGGTGTGCTGTACACCGCGATCGGCCTGCTGGTGTCGGCCACCGGCAGCGGCTGGGTCGAGAAGCTGATGCCGCCGGTGGTCACCGGCGCGGTGGTCGCGGTGATCGGACTCAACCTCGCGGCGGTACCGATCAAGAACATGGCGCCCACGCCCTTCGACGCCTGGATGCAGGCGGCGACCTTCGTCAGCGTCGCCGGGGTCGCGGTCTATGCGCGCGGGATGCTGCAGCGGCTGCTGATCCTCGCCGGCCTGATCCAGGCCAGCCTGATCTACGCGCTGCTGACCAACGGCTTCGGCCTGGGCGCGCCGATCGACCTGTCCAAGGTCGCGGCGGCGGCCTGGATCGGTCTGCCGCAATTCCACGCCCCGGTCTTCGACGGCGCCGCCATGCTGATGATCGCGCCGGTCGCGTTGATCCTGGTCGCCGAGAACCTCGGCCACCTGAAGGCGGTCGGCGCGATGACCGGCCGCGACATGACGCCCTTCCTCGGTCGCGCCTTCATCGGCGACGGGCTGGCGACCATCGCCAGCGGCGCCGTCGGCGGCACCGGCGTCACGACCTACGCCGAGAACATCGGCGTCATGGCCGCGACCCGCATCTACTCGACGGCGGTCTTCGTCTTCGCGGCGGTGATGGCGCTGGCGCTGGGCTTCTCGCCGAAGTTCGGCGCGTTGATCCAGGCCATCCCGCTGGCGGTGATGGGCGGCGTGAGCATCGTCGTGTTCGGCCTGATCGCGATCGCGGGCGCCCGCATCTGGGTCGACCACCAGGTCGACTTCCGCGATCCGCGCAACCTGATGGTGGCCGCGATCACGTTGGTGATCGGCACGGGTGACTTCACCTTGAAGCTGGGTGGGTTTACGCTGGGCGGCATCGGAACTGCCACCTTCGGCGCCATCCTGCTGCACGCGCTGCTCCGGCGCGCCCGCACGGACTGACCCTCGGCCTTCATGCCCCTCACGCCCTCGGAACTCCGCGCCGTGGCCCTCGCGCTCGTCTTGAGCCTCGGGGTGCCGCTGCTGTCCGGCTGTGGTCCCGGGGACGGCGCAGGATCGGGCCGTTCCGCCGCGTCGGCGGCGCCGGCCGTGCAGGACCGTGCGTTGCAGGCGGAGCTCGAGCAGCAGGAGCGCGTCGGCCAGGCGCATCCGCGCGACCATGTGCGCGAGCTGCAGGCGATCCAAACACGCGCCGCGGCGGGCAGCGCTGAACGGCTGGAGGCGCTGAGCCAACGCGCCGCGCTGCTGGCGCAACTGCGCGACCGCAGCGGCCATGAGGCGGCGCTCGAAGAGATCAAGGCCTGGCCCGAGGCCGCGCCGACGCGGACGCAGATTCCGCTGGCGCTGATGCTGGCGCGCGCGCAGTGGCTGAAGGCGAACGGCGAGCTCGGCGCCGGTGTGCGCCTGCTGGGCGGGCTCTCCGACATCGATGCCGCGACCGCCGACCGGCGCCTGATGTGGCGCGCGACCGAACTGCGCGCCTACATCCAGGGCGACTACGGCGAGGTCGACGCGGCGGTCGAGAGCGGGCTGAAGGCGCTGGAGCAGGCGCGCGCGATGGAGTCGCGCTGGCGCGCCGCGGCCACCGAGGCGACGCTCGCCTTCAACTACTACCGCAGCCAGCAGGTCGACCACGCCAAGCGCACGGCGCGCGAGGCGCTCCAGGCCGCGCAGCAGGACCCCGATCCGGTGCTGCTGTACTCGGTCCATACCATCCTGGGCATCGTGTACTCGCAGGACGAGGATCCGAAGTTCAGCCAGCAGGCCCGCGAACAGGCCCTGCAGTACGCGCGCGAGGCGCAGGCGCCCGGTCTGCAGGCCCTGGCCCTCGGCAACCTCGCGGACTACGAGCTGCGCAGCGGCAACTACGCGCGGGCGCTGGAGATGTCCACGCAAAGCCTGGCACTCGCGCACGAGACGGGCGACATCTCGACCGAGATCCTGGCGCGGCACAACTCGGGCATCGCCAAGATCGGCCTCCGGAAGCTGGATGAAGGCAAGCGCGACGTGCTGCAGGCCATCACGATGGACGCCCAGCGCGAGGCCGGCAGCTACACCGCCGAGTCCTGGCTGGAGCTGGGCACCTACCTGGAGAAGTTCGACGATCTGCCCGGCGCGATCGACGCCTTCCATCAGTCGCGCAGGGAGTTCGACGAGGTGCTGCGCGACGAGACCCGCCGGACGGTGCTGGAAGCGCAGGCGCGCTTCGAGGACCAGCAGCGCCAGCGCGAGATCCGGCTGCTCAACCAGGACAACAGCCTCAAGGCCGAGCAGATCCGCACGCGCGATCTGCAGTTGAAGCTCTGGGCCGAGGTCGGCGGTTGCGTGCTGCTGTCGGGCGCCCTGCTGGCCCTGGCCTACCGGCGCATCCGCCGCACGAATGCGGCGCTGGCGCAGACCAACGAATCGCTGCGCGTGCAGAGCGAGCGCGATCCGCTGACGGGGCTCGCCAACCGGCGCCACTTCCAGCAGGCTGTCGCGCAACGCACGCGCGACGGCGGGCTGCGCGGCAGCCTGTTCCTGATCGACATCGACCATTTCAAGCGCATCAACGACCAATGGGGCCATGCGGCCGGCGACACCGTGCTGGTCGAGGTCGCGCGCCGCCTGCGCGGCGTGCTGCGTGAACAGGACCTGGTCGTGCGCTGGGGCGGCGAGGAGTTCCTGATCCTGGTGAACTCCGAGGCGACCGAGGACGCGCGCCAGCTCGGCCAGCGGCTGCTGGACCAGATGGGCGGCCAGCCGGTCGACCACGGGCCGCTGCGCATCCCGATCAGCGCGTCCATCGGCTTCGCGAGCTTCCCGATGGCGCCGCAGGACCTGACGCTGGAATGGGAACGGGCCATCGACCTCGTCGACACCGTGATGTACATGGCCAAGGCGCATGGCCGCAACAAGGCTTACGGCGTGGCGGCGATGCAGGCGCGCGACCGCGACCAGTTGCTCGCGCTGGCCGGCCGCATCGAGTCCGCCTGGCACCAGGGCCAGGTGCAGCTGGTCAGCCTGCTCGGACCGGCGCAGGAGCCGCGCGCATGACGACACGGGTCCGCGCCCTGCTGACGATCGCCCTGCTGGGGATGGGGCTGGGCATGGCGATGCCGGCGCGCGCGGAGATCCCCGACCGCGCGCTGGATGCGCAGCTCGCGCAGCTGGACCGCTTCGGCTACAACGAGCCGGAGAAGGCGGCGCAGCAACTGCGGGCCTTGCTCGCCGACCCCGCTCACGCCAGCCATCGCCTGCACATCGACTACGCGCTGGGCCGCAACGCGGTCCAGGCCGGACGTCCCGAGGACGTGCGCCGCATCGCCGGCGAGCTGGAGAAGCGGCCGGACGGTCGACCGCTGTCCCGCATGCTGCTGGCCGAGCTGCAGGACCGGCAGGGACAGACCGGCCGCTCCGGCGAGATGGCGCAGCTGGCGCTGGACGAGCTCTCGCCCGCTTGCCCGCCCGCGTCGACGCCGGCGATTCCGCCCGGCTGCGACGCGCGCGCGATGATCCAGGCCCTGCGGCTGGTCGCCCGGGCGCAGGGTGCGCGGGGCGAGTACGCCTTCGCCGAGGCCTCGTTGAGGCGGGCCTTGTCCCTGGCGCAGGCGATCCAGGACCACAGCGTGTCCGGCACGATGATGGGATCGCTGGCGGTCAACAGCCAGGTCCGGGACGAGCCCGCCGCGGCGCAGCAGTGGATGGCCCAGGCCTGGCAGCTCGCGCAGGGCGACATCTCGGCGATGAGCAGGGCGAAGATGGTCGAGTCCATGGTCGCCTCCCGGCGCGGGGACCGGCCGGGCCAGATGGCCGCGCTGGAAGACGCGTTGAGGCTCGCGGAACAGTCGGGCGGGCGTCGCGACGTCGCGCTGCTGCAGAACAACCTGCTCGACGCCTACATCCACACCGACCAGGCCGCCAAGGCCGTGCAGCTCGCGCGTCTGGCGCTGCCGGTGGTGCAGTCCTACAACGACCAGACGGTCGAGCGCACGCTGCGGCACAACCTGTCGGTCGCGCTGGTCCAGCAGCGCCAATTCGAGGCGGCGCGGCGCGAGATCGCCCGGGTTCTCGAGATGGCGCAGGGCGACTTCGATCCCGTGCGTCGCGCCCTGCAGCTGCGGGAACTGGGCGAGGCCTACGCCAAGGTGGGTCAGGCCAAGGAAGCGTTGCGGCTCTATCACGAGGAGCGCGCGCTGAGTGCGGACACGGCGCGGCGCAACCGCGAGTCCTCGCTGCAGCAACTTCGGCTGAAGTACGACAGCGAGGCCAAGCAGCGCGACCTCGAGCTGCTACGCCGCGAGCAGACGCTGAAGGACCGTGAACTCGGCAACCGCCGGCTGGCGCAGTACGTGGGCGTCGGGCTGGCGGCACTGCTGGGCCTGTCGCTGGTCCTGATGGGCGTGATGCTGGCCCGCGTGCGCGGCGCCAACCTCAAGCTGAAGGCCAACCAGAGCCTGCTGCGCGCGCAGAGCGAGCGCGATCCGCTGACGGACCTCGCCAACCGCCGGCATTTCCTCGCGGTCATGGACCGCCATGCGAAGGACATGTTCACCGGCGCGCTGCTGATGATCGACATCGATCACTTCAAGCACGTCAACGACCGTCACGGCCACGCGGCCGGCGACGCCGTGATCATCGAGGTCTCGCGCCGCATCGCGCAGGCGGTGCGGGCGGAGGACCTGGTGGTGCGCTGGGGCGGCGAGGAGTTCCTGGTCTTCGCGCGCAACGTCGCGCCGGACCAGCTGCAGCTGCTGGCCGAGCGCATCCTGTTCATCGTCGGCGGCGAGCCCATCCCTACCCCCGCCGGGGCGTTGCGCGTCACCTGCTCGATCGGCTTCGCGCATTTCCCGCTGCCGCCGGCGCAGCTCGCCCTGCATTGGGAGCAGGCCGTCAACTGGGCCGACATGGCGCTCTACACGGCCAAGTCGCAGGGCCGCAACCGGGCGCGCGGCATCGTCACCGTCGAGGCGGGCGACGCGCAGGCGCTGATCCAGATCGAGGCTGACTTCGACGCTGCCTGCAGCTCCGAGCGCGTCCAGCTCCAGACCCTCCTCGGACCGGCGTCGCCGGAAGCGCCGGAGGCCGCCGCGTAGACGGGCCACGGGCCGGGGCCGTCCGCCGCATCGAGATTGCATCGCCTTTTCCGCCTGCATCGAGATCACAACAAGGAGACGTCCCCATGAGCCTGAACCGCCGCGACCTGCTCGCGCTGTCCTCCACCCTCTGGCTGCCGGCACTGGTCCGTGCGCAGTCGGCCTGGCCTTCGCGGCCGTTGCGCATCGTCGTGCCCTTCCCGCCCGCAGGCACCACCGACCTCATGGCCCGTGCGATGGCGCCGGAGCTTCAGAAGGCGCTGGGCCAGCCGGTCGTCGTCGAGAACAAGCCCGGCGCGGGCGGCAACACCGGCTCGGCCGACGTGGCGCATGCGACCGACGGGCACTCGCTGCTGATGGGCACGGTGGGCACGCATGCGATCAACCAGTCGCTGTACCCGAAGATGCCCTTCGACCCGGTCAAGGACTTCGCGCCGATCACGCTGGTCGCGGCGGTGCCCAACGTGCTGGTGATGAATCCGGCGAACGCGCAGAAGTACGGCATCAACAGCGTCGCCGACCTGGCGCGCGTCGCCAAGGCCAATCCGGGCAAGCTGAACATGTGCTCGAGCGGCAACGGCACCTCGATCCACCTGGCGGGGGAACTGTTCAAGAGCCTGACCGGCACCTACATGATCCACTTCCCGTACCGCGGCTCGGGCCCGGCGTTGCTGGACCTGATGGGCGGGAACATGGACCTGATGTTCGACAACCTGCCCTCCGCGATGCCGCACATCAAGTCGGGCAAGTTGAAGGCCATCGCGGTGACCAGCGCGAAGCGCAGCGAGGCGCTGCCCGACCTGCCGACGATCGCCGAGAGCGGCGTGCCGGAGCTCAAGGCCTTCGAGGCCTCGTCGTGGTTCGGGCTGCTGGCGCCGATCGCGCAGCCGGCGGATCAGGTCGCGCGCGTGCAGCGCGAGGTGGCGAAGGCCCTGGCAACGCCCGTGATCAAGGAGCGTCTGGCCGCACAGGGCGCGGTGCCCGGTGGCGGCACCAGCGCCGAATTCGCTGCGCTCATCGCGCGCGAGACGGCGAAGTGGGCCAAGGTGGTGAAGGTGTCCGGCGCGAAGGTCGACTGAACGGACCCCTCGATCCGAAGCCGGCGCTGCCGGCGCCCCTCAGAGCGAATGCCGAGCGTGAAGGGGCGCCGGCAGCGTCGGCTGACGCAGTCAAAGAAGGAAAGGCGCCGCCGGCTCAGAACTTGAAGTCGTAATCGATCGTCAACGGCGCGTGGTCGCTGAAGCGCTGGTCGAGGTAGATCGCCTCGCGCGTGGCCAGGTGGGCCATGCCGGGCGTGGCCAGGTGGTAGTCCAGCCGCCAGCCCACGTTCTTCGCCCAGGCCTGGCCGCGGTTGCTCCACCACGTGTACTGCTCGGGCTTGTCGTTGAGCACGCGGAAGACGTCGACCAGTCCGATGTCCTTCTCGAGCAGGCGCGTCATCCAGTCGCGCTCCTCCGGAAGGAAGCCGCTGTTCTTGCGGTTGCCCTTCCAGTTCTTGAGGTCGATCTCCTTGTGGGCGATGTTGACGTCGGCCACGAGGATGAACTCGCGCTCGGCGCGCAGGGCCATCAGGTAGGGGTACATCTCCGCCAGGAAGCGGAACTTCGCGGCCTGGCGCTCTTCGCCGCTGGAGCCGCTGGGGAAGTAGCAGCTGATCAGGCTGAGCTTGCGCCCGGGCTTGTCGAAGCGCTTCTCGATCCAGCGGCCTTCGTTGTCGAACTCGGTGCTGCCGAAGCCGACGATCACGTCGCTGGGCGTCTCCTTCGTGTAGAGACCGACACCCGAGTAGCCCTTCTTCTGCGCGTAGTGGAAGTGCCCGGTGAGGGTGTCGTAGCCCGCGAACTGGGACTCGACGACGTCGGCCTGCGCCTTGAGTTCCTGCACGCCGACCACGTCGGCATGCTGCGGCGGCAGCCAGTCGAAGACGCCCTTGGTGGCGGCCGAGCGGATGCCGTTGAGGTTGAGGGTGATGAAGCGCATGGGCGGTGGACGGATGACCTCTGGAAGAGGGCGGCAGTATCGCAAAGCCTCGCTCCGAAGTTGGCAGCAGTGGGGGATCACACCCCCTCCGCTGGTGGGCTCGCCATGCACCACGTAGCGGCCGCCTTCTGCGCCGTCCACGCCCATTCGGGCGACACGCGAGCAGGTGCAGTGTTTGGGCAACAGAAAGTGCACCTCGGTGGTGCGTAGGGTGACGTCTTTATGACGAACTTGCTAGATTCGCGTCCACCGCGCCAACCCGCGCCCTCATTTTTGCTGTCTGTGACCCCGGTTTATCCATCGGTGCCGCAGCCGGTACCCCCGGTTTCCCATCCTTCCCCGGAGTACTCCCCCATGAATCGATTCGCCACCCAGCGCGCTGCCGTTCCGGCCCTGCGCGAGGCCGCCGCGGCTGTCTCGCTGGCCCTGCTCGCCTGGCCCGTGATGGCCCAGGAAGCCGCCGATGCGCCCGCCAAGGAAAAGGGTCAGCTCGAGACGGTGACCATCACCGCCGAGCGCCGGGTCGAGAACATCAAGGAAGTGCCGAACGCGGTCACCAAGATCTCCGGCGAGAAGCTGGACGTGCTGAACTCCGCCGGCCAGGACGTGCGTTTCCTGTCGGGACGCGTGCCCAGCCTGAACATCGAATCGTCGTTCGGTCGCGCCTTCCCGCGCTTCTACATCCGCGGCTACGGCAACACCGACTTCCGCCTGAACGCCTCGCAGCCGGTCTCGCTGGTGTACGACGACGTGGTCCAGGAGAACCCGATCCTGAAGGGCTTCCCGGCCTTCGACCTGGCCGCCGTCGAAGTCGTGGCGGGCCCGCAGGGCACGCTCTACGGCCGCAACACGCCGGCCGGCGTGGTGAAGTTCGATTCGGTGAAGCCGTCGCAGCGCCAGGAAGGCTACCTGAACGTCTCCTACGGCAACTACGGGACGATGAACCTGGAAGGCGCCGCCAACGTGCCGCTGACCGGCGACTGGTCCGCCCGCATCTCCGCGCAGATCCAGCATCGTGACGACTGGGTCAAGAACCAGGTGCCCACCGGCAAGACCGGCGAGCTCGAGGGCTACGACGACCGCGCCCTGCGCCTGCAGGCGCTGTACCAGCCGCACAAGGACTTCAGCGCGCTGTTCAACTTCCACGGCCGCGACCTGAAGGGCAGCGCGCGCGTGTTCCGCTCCTCGATCATCAAGACCGGCACCAACGACCTGGTCGACGGCTTCGATCCCGAGAAGGCCTACACCGACGGCGTCAACGAGCAGACCCTGCACGCCACCGGCGGCAGCGCCCGCCTGCGCTGGGGCCTGGGCGCGATCAACCTGTACTCGATCACCGGCTACGAGTCGGTGCGCCCGTTCAGCCGCGGCGACGTGGACGGCGGCTTCGAATACTTCGGCCCCAAGCCCTACACGCACGAGGGCCAGGCGACCTTCCCGGCTGAATCGTCGAGCTCGATGAGCGGCCACCGCCAGATCACGCAGGAATTCCGCGTCGAGTCCGCCGCGCCCGGCCCGCTGCGTTGGCAAGGCGGCCTGTACTTCTTCGACGAACGCTACACCGCCCGCAGCACCGACTACACGACCGCGACCGGCGTCGCCGCCGGCTACGTCGACACGTACCAGAAGAACACCGCGTGGGCGGCCTTCGGCTCGGTGAACTACGCGGTCACGCAAGACTTCCAGCTGCGTGGCGGCCTGCGCTTCACGCACGACAAGAAGGACGTCAAGGTCACCAGCGATTACACCGACCTGAACACCTCCACCGGCGTCACGGCCAACACCGGCGACTCCAAGTGGAACTGGGACGTGTCGGGCACCTACAAGCTGACCAACGAGACCAACGTCTACGCCCGCGTGGCCACCGGCTTCCGCGCGTCGTCGGTCCAGGGCGCGTCGCGCTTCGCGGGTCAATCGCAGGCCGCGCCGGAAAACGTCACTTCCTACGAAGTGGGCGTGAAGTCGGACTTCTGGGATCGTCGCGCACGCCTGTCGGCCAGCGCCTTCACCTACACCGTGAAGGACCTGCAGCTGACCGCCGTCGGCGGCCAGAACAACGCCAACCGTCTGCTGAACGCCAAGAAGGCGGAAGGCAACGGCGTCGAGCTGAACCTGGAAGTCCTGCCGGTCGATCAGCTGCTGATCACCCTGGGCGGCAGCCTGAACAACACCAAGATCCGCGACAACACGCTGTCGCTGCCGGCTTGCGGCGGCGGTTGCACGATGACGGATCCGCTGGTGGCCGGCTCGACGACCAACTACAGCATCGACGGCAATCCGCTGCCGAACGCGCCGAAGTGGGTCGCCAACCTGACCGCGCGTTATTCGATCCCGACCGCGGGCGGCAATGAGTTCTACATCTACACCGACTGGGCCTACCGCTCGAAGGTCAACTTCTTCCTGTACGAGGCCAAGGAGTTCACCGGCAAGTCGCTGACCGAAGGCGGCCTGCGCGTCGGCTACATCTGGAACAACGGCAAGTATGAGGTCGCCGGCTTCGTCCGCAACATCACGGACCAGATCCGTGTGACGGGCGCGATCGACTTCAACAACAACACCGGCTTCATCAACGACCCGCGCACCTACGGCGTCCAGTTCAAGGCGATCTTCTGATCGGCTGAACCGCACCGCATCGCGCAGCACAGCGGCCCGCGGGCCGCCCTGCAAAAAACAGGCCTGCTTCCGGCGACGGGGCAGGCCTTCTTCTTGCTTTGAACGGCTGGATTCAGGCGACATGACGCGTTGCGTCACCCCCGGGTCATCCAAGACCCGCGCCCTACAATCCCGCCCCAATTTCACTGTCACGTCTCGACGTCGCGCCGCCATGACCACCGCCGCCTCCCACCAGGATTCCCAGGACGCCCTGGCCCAGGAATTCGTCGCCTTCGCCGTCGACACCGGCGTGCTGCGCTTCGGCGAGTTCAAGACCAAGGCGGGTCGCCTGAGCCCGTACTTCTTCAATGCCGGACTGTTCGACGACGGCCTCAAGATCGGCCGCCTGGCGCAGTTCTACGCGCAGCGGCTGCTGGCCTCGGGCGTCGAGTTCGACATGATCTTCGGCCCCGCCTACAAGGGCATCACGCTGGCCGCGGCCGTCGCGATCGAGCTGGCGCGGCTGGGCCACAACAAGCCCTTCGCCTATAACCGCAAGGAAGCCAAGGACCATGGCGAGGGCGGCACGCTGGTCGGCGCCAAGGTCCAGGGCCGCGTGCTGATCATCGACGACGTCATCTCCGCCGGTACCTCGGTGCGCGAATCGATCGCGATGATCCAGGCCGCCGGCGCCACGCCCTGCGGCGTGGCCATCGCGCTGGACCGCCAGGAGAAGGCGGCCGAGAACGGTCAGGATCTTCCCTGGTCGGCGGTACAGTACGTGCGTGACCAGTTGAAGCTGCCGGTCGTCGCCATTGCGGGGCTGTCGGACCTGCTGCAGTATTTGCAGACCACCAGCAGTGCCGCCGTCTCCGCTCACGCGACGGCGGTCCATGCCTACAGAGATCGCTACGGAGTCTGATGCGCGCTTCCCTCACACGCCGTCTGCTGCCTCGACCGATCGGGAGGTCGACGCTGTCCGGTCTGCTGCTGACCAGCGCGCTGGCGGGCGCCGCCTGGGCGCAGACCAAGCCAGCGCCGCCGCCCAACATCTACACCTGCACGACGCCCGATGGCCGTCGGCTGACGTCCGATCGACCCATCCCGGAATGCCAGTCGCGTGAGCAGCGCGTGCTGAACTCCGACGGCTCGGTCCGCAAGATGGTGCCGCCCGCGATGTCGCCCGAGGAGCAGTCGGCCTTCGATCAGCGCAAGCGCATGGAGGAGGTCCAGCGCGCCGCTCAGCAGGATGCGATCCGTCGCGACCGGAACCTGCTGCAGCGGTATGCCGATCAGGCCACGCATCAGCGTGCGCGAGAGGCGGCGCTCGACGACATCCGCGAAGCGATGCAGCAGTCCGAGAAGCGCCTGCAGGTGCTCGCGGCGGAGCGCAAGCCGATGCTGGACGATGCGGAGTTCTACAAGGGCAAGCGCATGCCGATGAAGCTGCAGCACCAGCTCGACATGAACGATACGGCTGCCACCGCCCAGCGTGAGTCCATCGACAACCAGAAGGCCGAGATGGTGCGCGTCAACAAGCTCTATGACGAGGAGCTGGCGCGGCTGAAGCGGCTGTGGGCAGGCGCGGCGCCGGGCTCGCTGGAAAAGGCCGCGACGCCCGCCGCGTCGCAGCCCGTGCCGGCGAAGCCGCCGGTGCAGGCCTCCCCGGCCAGCGGGCGCTGATGCGCTGATGCGCGGCGCGGAGGCCGTTCAGGCCTCCGCCGTCAGCAGCTTGGTCAGGTGCCGAGCTTCTTCTTCAGCAGGTCATTGACGGCCGACGGATTGGCCTTGCCCTTCGTCGCCTTCATCGCCTGACCGACGAGTGCGTTGAACGCCTTTTCCTTGCCGGCACGGAACTCCTCGACCGACTTGGCGTTGGCCGCGAGCACTTCGTCGAGGATGCGCTCGAGTTCGCCGGTGTCGCTCATCTGCTTGAGGCCCTTGATGTCGATGAGCGCATCGACATCGGTGCCCTCACCCGTCCACAGCGCCTCGAAGACCTGTTTCGCCGCGTTGTTGGAGATCGTCCCGTCCTGGATGCGCCTGATCAGCGCGGCCAGCACGAGCGGCGTCACCGGCGCGTCCTCGATGGCGCGTTCCTCGGTGTTGAGCCGGCGCGAGACCTCGCCCATCACCCAGTTCGCGACCAGCTTGGGTGCGCCGCAGCCGTCGCGCGCGGCTTCGTAGAAGCGCGCCGTCGCCAGGCTCTGCGTCATCATCGTCGCGTCGTAGGCGGGCAGGCCGTCGGCCTCCTGGAAACGCGCGGCCATCACGGTCGGCAGTTCGGGCATCTCGCTGCGCACGCGGTCGACCCATTCGGCCGAGATCATCAGCGGCGGCAGGTCCGGGTCCGGGAAGTAGCGGTAATCGGCCGCGTCTTCCTTCGTGCGCATCGAGCGGGTCTCGCCGGTGTCCGGGTTGTAGAGCACCGTCGCCTGCTGGATCTTCAGACCGTCCTCGATCTGGTCGATCTGCCAGTTGACCTCGTAGTTCACCGCGTCGACCAGGTAGCGGAAGCTGTTGAGGTTCTTGATCTCGCGCCGCGTCCCGAACTCCGGCGCGCCGGGCTTGCGCACCGAGACGTTGACGTCGCAGCGGAACGAGCCTTCCTGCATGTTGCCGTCGCAGATGCCCAGCCACATCACCAGCGCGTGCAGCGTCTTCGCGTACTCGACGGCCTCGGCGCCGGAGCGCATCTCGGGCTCGGAGACGATCTCGAGCAGCGGCGTGCCGGCGCGGTTCAGGTCGATGCCCGACTGACCGTGGTAGTCCTCGTGCAGGCTCTTGCCGGCGTCCTCTTCCAGGTGCGCGCGGGTGAGCTTCACGACCTTCTTCTCGTCGCCGACGAAGAACTCGATGTGGCCGCCCTGCACGACGGGGATCTCGTACTGGCTGATCTGGTAGCCCTTGGGCAGGTCCGGATAGAAGTAGTTCTTGCGCGCGAAGATCGACAGCGGCGCCACCTTCGCGCCGACCGACAGGCCGAAGCGGATGGCGCGCTCGACCGCGCCGCGGTTCAGCACCGGCAGCGTGCCCGGCAGCGCCAGGTCGACCGCGCTGGCCTGCGTGTTGGGGGCCGCGCCGAAGGCGGTCGAGGACCCGCTGAAGATCTTCGAGTCGGTCGAGAGTTGGACGTGGTTCTCCAGGCCGATGACGACCTCGTAGCCCCGCACCAGTTGACTGTTCTTGCTCATGACGTTCACACCCCTGCCGGCGTCTGGCGATGCCAGTCGGTGGCCTGTTGCAGCGCGTGCGCGGCGTGCAGCAGCGTGCCTTCCTTGAAGTAGTTGCCCAGCAGCTGCAGGCCCACCGGCATGCCGCCCTCGCCGCTGCCGACCGGCACGCTCATGCCGGGCAGGCCGGCCAGCGAGCCGGGCAGCGTGAAGATGTCGGCCAGGTAGGCCTTGACCGGATCGTCCGCGCCTTCGCCCTGCTTCCACGCGACCGTCGGCGCCACCGGGCCGGCGATCAGGTCGCAGTGCTGGAAGGCCTGCTGGAAGTCGTCCGCGATCATGCGGCGCAGCTTCTGCGCCTGCAGGTAGTAGGCGTCGTAGTAGCCGTGCGAGAGCACGTAGCTGCCGATCATGATCCGCCGCTTGACCTCGGCGCCGAAGCCTTCGGCGCGGGTCTTCTCGTACATGTCGATCAGGTTGCCGTAGTCCTTGGCGCGGTGCCCGAACTTCACGCCGTCGAAGCGCGACAGGTTCGAGCTCGCCTCGGCCGGAGCGATGATGTAGTACACGGGAATGGCGAGCTCGGTGCGCGGCAGCGACACGTCCACCAGCGTCGCGCCGAGCTTCTCCAGCTCCGCCAGACCCGCGCGCACGGCGCCGTTCACGTCGGCGGACAGGGCGGCCGGGAAGAACTCCTTCGGCAGGCCGATGCGCAGGCCCTTCAACGGTTGCGCGGCGGTTGCGCCCTCACGCGCCGTCAGCATCTGCGCGCTGAAGTCCTGCGGCGGTTGCTGCACGCTGGTGGCGTCGCGTTCATCGAAACCGCTCATCGTGGACAGCAGCAGCGCGCAGTCCTCCGCCGAGCGTGCGAACACGCCGGCCTGGTCCAGGCTGGACGCGAACGCGATCATCCCGTAGCGCGAGCACACGCCGTAGGTCGGCTTGATGCCGGTGATGCCCGAGAAGCTGGCCGGCTGGCGGATCGAGCCGCCGGTGTCGGTGCCGGTCGTCGCGGGGACGAGGCCGGCCGCCACGGCGACCGCCGAACCGCCCGACGAGCCGCCCGGCACGCGGGTGCGGTCCCAGGGGTTCAGCGCCTTGAAGTAGGCGCTGTTCTCGTTGGCGGAGCCCATCGCGAACTCGTCGCAGTTCAGCTTGCCCAGCGAGACGGTGCCGGCGGCGTTCAGCCGCTCGACGACGGTGGCGTCGAAGGGGCTGAGGTAACCCTCGAGCATCTTCGAGCCGGCCGTGGTCGGCATGTCGCGGGTGACGAAGATGTCCTTGTGCGCGAGCGGCACGCCGATCAGCGCGCCGGCTTCGCCCTGCGCCAGGCGCGCGTCGGCGTCCTTGGCCCGGGACAGCGCGTAGGCTTCGTCGATGTGCAGGAAGGCGCCGAGATCCTTCGCTGCGGCAACACGCGCAAGCAGATGTTGCGTCAGCTCGGTGCTGGAGACGGTCTTGGCGCGCAAGGCGCGGCCTAGCTCGGCCACGCCGAGGTGGTGGAGGGGCGGGGTCATTCGATGACTTTCGGGACCAGGAACAGGCCGTCCTCGACGGCGGGAGCGCTGCGCTGGTTGAGCTCGCGCTGGTCGGTTTCGGTGACGCGGTCCTCGCGCAGCCGCAGGGCCACTTCCTGGACCGCCGACAGCGGCGTGTAGAGGGGATCGACACCGCTGGTGTCGACCGCGCCCATCTGCTCGACGATCGAGAAGAAGCCGTTGAGCTGCGGCAGCAGCGCGGCCTGCTCGTCGCCGGAAAGTTGCAGCCGGGCCAGTTTGGCGATGCGGCTGACGTCGTCGTGGGTGAGTGCCATGGGAATGTCTCGTGGGCCGGTCGGACAAGCAGGGCGCCCGGCGCGCGAATCATTCGATGAACGCTGACGGAAGCCTTGCAGACGGGCCAAACCAGGGGGTGATCAGTTATTATCCCCGCTTATCTCCATGAGCCGAGGCTGCCAGCGCAGCCTCGTTCCTTATGGCAAGGAATCTCGCTCGCGCGGACGCCGCCGGTCCGCGCGGTATACCGACCCGAACCGCCCCGAATCGCAGCCGCCCGGACAGAACGCAGACGAACGCCGCTTGATGCCGTCGAATGCCGCCGATTGCGTGTAGTTCGACGATGACGGGCGGCTCCAGGTGCCGAAGCGTCTTGTCCAGGTCTTGCCTACACACATGTTCGCCTCCCTGCGCCGCTACTTCTCTACCGACCTCGCCATCGACCTGGGCACCGCCAACACGCTGATCTACGTCCGCGGAAAAGGCGTGGTGCTGGACGAGCCCTCCGTCGTCGCCATCCGCCACGAAGGCGGTCCGAACGGCAAGAAAACGATCCAGGCCGTCGGCCACGAAGCCAAGGCCATGCTGGGCAAGGTGCCCGGCAACATCGAGGCGATCCGCCCGATGAAGGACGGCGTGATCGCCGACTTCGTGGTGACGGAGCAGATGATCAAGCAGTTCATCAAGATGGTGCACGACACCAAGCTGCTGCGTCCGTCGCCCCGCATCATCATCTGCGTCCCCTGCGGCTCCACGCAGGTCGAGAAGCGCGCCATCCGCGACGCCGCGCTGGGCGCGGGCGCCTCGGAGGTCTACCTGATCGAGGAACCGATGGCCGCCGCGATCGGCGCCGGCCTGCCGGTGTCGGAAGCCTCGGGCTCGATGGTCATCGACATCGGCGGCGGCACGACCGAGGTCGGCGTGATCTCGTTGGGCGGCATGGTCTACAAGGGCTCGGTCCGCGTCGGCGGCGACAAGTTCGACGAGGCCATCATCAACTACATCCGCCGCAACTACGGCATGTTGATCGGCGAGCCGACCGCGGAGTCCATCAAGAAGAACATCGGTTCGGCCTTCCCCGGCTCCGAGGTCAAGGAGATGGAAGTCAAAGGTCGCAACCTCAGCGAAGGCGTGCCGCGCAGCTTCACGATCTCGTCCAACGAGATCCTGGAAGCGCTGACCGACCCGCTGAACCAGATCGTCTCGGCCGTGAAGAACGCGCTGGAGCAGACCCCGCCGGAACTGGGCGCCGACATCGCCGAACGCGGCATGATGCTGACCGGCGGCGGCGCGCTGCTGCGTGACCTGGATCGTCTGCTGGCCGAGGAAACCGGTCTGCCGGTGCTTGTGGCCGAAGACCCGTTGACTTGCGTCGTTCGTGGCTGTGGCATGGCGCTGGAGCGCATGGAGCGCCTCGGCTCCATCTTCACGAACGAATAAGTGGATGCGGCCTCAGACGGCCGCCTTGCGTTGAATCTCCTCTGCTGAGATCTTCATGCCTCTCGGCACCCTCGACCGCAATCCACCGCCGCTGTTCCGCGAAGGCCCGTCCGCGCTGACGAAGCTGGCCTTCTGTGCGGCGCTGGCGGTCTTCCTCATGGTGGCGGACTCCCGCTTCCAGGTCACGGCGCCCGCCCGCGCGGGACTGGCGCTCGCGCTGCATCCCTTGCAGCGCGCGCTGCTGGCGCCCGTCGATGCCTGGGAGCAGGCCGGCGATTACGCCCGCGGCATGGAGAAGGCCACCGAGGCCGAGAACCAGGCCCGGCAGCAGCTCGCCTCGCAGGCGGTCATCCTGAGCCGTGCCGCGCAGTTGCAGGCAGAGAACACGCGCCTGCGCGCGCTGCTCGACCTGCGCGACGCGCTGCCGGTGAAGGGCCTTGCGGCCGAGGTGCTCTATGAAGCGCCGGACCCGTTCTCGCGCCGCATCGTCATCGATCGCGGCGGCCATCGGGGCGTTCGCCTCGGCGCGCCGGTGGTCAACGATGCGGGTGTGCTCGGCCAGGTGACGCGGGTCTATCCGCTGTCCGCCGAGGTGACCCTGCTGACCGATCGCGACGCCACCATTCCCGTGCTCAACACCCGCACGCAGCAGCGCGGCGTCGCCTACGGCGGCGAGCGCGGCGTGATGGAGCTGCGCTTCATCGCCGCCAACGCCGACATCAAGCCCGGCGACGCGCTGGCGACCTCGGGCCTGGACGGCCTCTATCCGCCGGGTCTGCCGGTGGCGAAGGTCGCCGAAGTCGAGCGCCGCGGGGACACGAGCTTCGCGCGTGTCGGCCTGGCGCCCATCGCGCAGCCCGACAGTGCGCGTCATGTGCTGGTGCTGGAACCGTTGGAAGGCCAGGAGTCGGCCCGCACCGAAGCC
>NZ_DASVNZ010000108.1:0-2717 GCF_036486225.1 Roseateles sp.
ATCGGCGGCCTGGGCAATGCGCTGGGCGCGGCCGGCTCGCTGGTCGGCGCCGGTGCCGGCGGCGCGGGCGGTGCTTCGCCGCTGGGCGGATCGATCAGCCCGCAGGGCGAGACCGGTCCGATGGACGGCAACCGGGCCGAACGCGCGCTGTTCAAGGCGATGAACGATTCGGGCATGAAGATGATCAGCGGCAAGGAGCTGGACGACGCCGCCAACGGCATCTGCCCCAAGGGCATGCGTCCCCAGGACTTCACGCCGGAGTTCCAGCAGGCCGCCAAGTTCCTGCGCAGCGAAGCCGGCGAGAAGAAGATGGGTCAGCTGGACACGGCCGACCGCGACAACGCGCTGGGCAAGCTGGGCATCGGCCTGAAGCACAAGGGCGGCGACGACAAGATCGGCATCGGCGATCTGACCGCGTCGATCCAGAAGCAGGGTCTGAACGCCGACCAGCACTCGACGATCTCGACGTTGAAGAACAACTTCGACGCGCTGTCCAAGGACGGCAAGACCTTCGACCTGGACACGATGAAGGACGTCGCCCAGGGCAAGCAGATGCCCAACGGCATCCTGCCGTCGTTCGAGCTGCAGCAGGCCGCCCAGAAGTTCGTGCAGGACTCCGCCCTCAACAAGGCGACGGACGTCGCGCAGCAGTCCGCTGACGGCAAGTTCAACCAGCAGGGCGACAACAAGTACAGCAAGAGCGATCTCGAGAAGACGCTTTCGCGCGGCTGATGAGCCCGGGCCCCCGGGCGGTCCGCCCGGCCGGGGGCCTTTCAAGTTTCCTTTCAACGCGGCCATTTCCCCAAGCCCGCCGTGCCCGGCACGTGTGATGGAGCAGACATGATCGATTCCTCGTTGCAACGCAAAGATTTCGTCTCCGGCCTGGTCGGCCTGGTGAGCCTGGCGGTGGACCGCGAGCTGCTGGACGACGCCGAGACCCTGCTGGGCGCCGTGCGCCTGCTGCGCCCCAAGGTGTCGCAGCTGGACTTCTTCGAAGCCTGGATCGCGATGAAACGCGGCCACTGGACCGACGCGATGCGCACGCTGCGCAACCTCGACGCCACCGCGCCGGAATGGTCGACCGCGAAGGCCTTCCTCGCCTACTGCCAGTTCGCGACCGGCGACGCCGCATGGCGCGCGACCGCCGAGGACGTGCTGCACACCTCCACCAACGCCGAGGCGCTGGACATGGTGCGCTCGCTGCTGAATCCGGACGAGGCCGCCGCGGAATCCGAGGGCGACGAGGCCGAAGCCGGCGCCGCCACGCCGCCGGCGCTGACCATCGACCTCTCGCAGATGGCCTACATGCGGGCCTGAAGCGCAGGACCAGGAACAGGCACAGGACCAGGAACAGGAGCCGCCATGACCGATCCCATCCAAGCCATTTCCGCGCACGACATGATCCGGCAGGCCGCGACGCCGACGCCGGACCTGCAGGCGCAGACGCAGAAGTTCGAGCAGCTGATGGCGCGCGAGCCGCAGCCCGATCCGTCGGCGGCGCATGCGGTCGGCCACACGGACACGACGATGACGAAGACGCTGCACACGCTGGACGACGCCTCGCGCCAGGTGACCGCGGACATGCAGCGCTACGTCGCCGACGCTCCCAACATGAACCTGCAGGAGCTGACCGCGCGGTCCATGGAGCTGAACCTGCAGGTCGCCACGCAGGGCCTGCAGTTCTCGGCCTGCACCTCGGTCGCGCAGAGCAGCAAGAACGGCCTGCAGACGCTGATGAAGAACCAGTGACATGAGCGCCCACCCCGCGGACACCGCCGCCACCTTTGACCGCTCCAAGCCGACGTGGTCGTTGGTCTACATGCTGGCGCTGATCCTGGTGATCACGCTGCTGGCCGGGTGCAAGACCGACCTCTACACCAAGCGCACCGAGGCGGAAGCCAACGACATGGTCGCCGCGCTGCTGCAGCGCGACGTGGAGGCGGAGAAGAAAAGCGGCGACGGCGGCAAGACCTGGAACGTCGCCGTCGACGAGCAGGAGGTGGTGAACGCGCTGGACATCCTGCGCGCGAACGGCCTGCCGTCGGACAAGTACGTGTCGCTGGGCGACATGTTCAAGAAGGAAGGGCTGATCTCCACGCCGACGGAGGAGCGGGTGCGCTTCATCCACGGCGTGTCGCAGGAGCTTTCCAGCACGCTGTCCAAGATCGACGGCGTGATCGTGGCCAAGGTGCACATCGTGCTGCCCAACAACGACCCGATGGCCACGACGGTGAAGCCGTCCAGCGCGTCGGTGTTCGTCAAGTATCGGCCGGAGATCGACGTGCCGCAGCTCGCGCCGTCGATCAAGAGCATGGTCGCGCGCAGCGTGGAGGGCCTGACCTACGAGAACGTCACGGTGACGCTGGTACCGGGCGCGATGCTGCCGACCTCGCCGCGCCATGCCGTCGCCGACGCCACCTGGGCGTGGGTCGCCGGCGGCCTGCTGGCCGTGCTGCTGCTGGTGGGCGCTGCGATCGGCGTGATCGCCTGGAAGAAGCCCGGCCTGCTGCCGCAGGCGCTGGGCCGGCGGCTGGCGCCGGGTGCTGTTGCGGGTGCGGGTGCGGGAGCCGCGGTGCCCGTGGCCGAAGCCGGCGGCGCATGACGATGGCCGCGCCCGAGCAGCTCGCCGCCTGGGCCGTCAGTTTCGACGGCAAGCTGCGCGGCCTGGTCGACGACCTGGACGCGAGCTGGCAGGACGAACTGCTCGGCCCGTGGTC
>NZ_DASVNZ010000109.1:0-4884 GCF_036486225.1 Roseateles sp.
ATCCTCGGCTTCTCCGAGCTCGGCATCATGCGCAGCGGCGGGCAGGAGCGGCTGCAGGCGATGTTCTCGGACATCCACGGCTCGGGACAGCGGATGCTGGCGCTGGTCAACGACCTGCTCGACGCCTCCAAGCTCGACGCCGTCGGCGCGCTGGAGTTGCGCGCCGAGGATCTGCGCGAGCCGGTCGACGCGGTGATGCGCGAGCTCGCGCCGTTGAGCGCCAAACGCCATCTGACCCTGGCCGTCGAGCTGCCCGAGCCGATGCCGGGGCGCGTCGATCCGCTGCGCTTCCAGCAGGCGGTGCGCAATGTGCTGGCCAATGCCATCAAGTTCGCGCCGCAAGGCGGCACCATCGAGCTGCGCGGCGATCGCACGTCCGAGGGCGCGCTGCACCTGTGCGTCGCCGACCGGGGACCGGGCATTCCGGTCGACGAGCTCGAGCGCATCTTCGACCCCTTCGTCCAGTCCAGCGCGACCAAGGACGGCTCCGGCGGCACCGGCCTGGGCCTGCCGATCAGCCGGCGCATCGTCGAGATGCATGGGGGACAGCTGTACGCCGCCAATCGCGAGGGCGGTGGCGCAGAATTCCACCTGATCCTCCCCGCCCACGACACGCCGGCGGCGGGGAGCGAGGCCCAGGCGGCCGACTGACGACTGACGACATTCAAGCCCGCATCAGGAGCACACCATGAAATGGGAAGGCAATCGCGAGAGCGACAACGTCGAGGATCTGCGCGGCAGCGGCGGCGGAAGCAGCGGCGGTGGCGGACTGCCCATGCTCGGCGGGCGAGGCATCGGCATCGGCGGCATCGTGGTGGCCCTGCTCGCGTCCTGGGCCTTCGGCATCAACCCGCTGACGGTCCTCAGCGCGCTCGACGGCAGCGCGGTCCAGACCGGACCCGGACCTGCCCAGCGCCCCGTGGAGCACAGCCGTCCCCAGGACACGCCGGCGAAGTTCGTCAGCGTTGTGCTCGCCGATACCGAAGACGTCTGGACCGCCGTCTTCAAAGCCGGCGGCAAGGCCTACCAGGCGCCGACGCTGACGCTCTTCGAAGGTCAGTCGCGCACCGCCTGCGGACTCGGTCAGGCCGCCATGGGACCGTTCTACTGCCCCGGCGACAGCAAGGTCTACATCGACCTCAGCTTCTATCAGACCCTGCGCGACCGGCTGGGGGCTCCCGGCGACTTCGCGCAGGCCTACGTGATCGCCCATGAGGTCGGGCACCACGTCCAGCATCTGCTGGGCATCACCGACAAGGTCGACGCCGCCCGGCGCCGCCAGTCCGAGCAGGCCGCCAACGCCACCAGCGTCCGCGTGGAACTCCAGGCCGATTGCTTCGCGGGCGTGTGGGCCCACCATTCCCAGCAGTCCAAGGGCTGGCTGGAGGCCGGAGACATCGACGAAGCCCTCAACGCCGCCGCCAAGATCGGTGACGACACCCTCCAACGCAGCGCCGGCCGGGCCGTCGTGCCCGAGAGCTTCACCCACGGCAGCAGTGAGCAGCGACAGCGCTGGTTCAAGCGCGGGATGGCTCAGGGAGATCTGCGGGACTGCGACACCTTCTCGGTGAAGCAGCTGTAGCTCACTGCGAGGCGCCGGATCCGGCGGCGGGCCGCGGCTTGGCCTCCACGCGGGGATCGCCGACGCAGCCCTTCAACCACTGGCTCATCTCCCACTGCACCTGGCCCGCGGACTCGCGGGCCGTGTAGCCGTGGGCCTCGAAGGGCAGCAGCACGTAGCGCGCCGTGCCGCCCAGACCCGCCATCGCCTGGTACAGGCGCTCGCTCTGCATCGGGAAGGTGCCCGAGTTGTTGTCCGCCTCGCCGTGGATCAGCAGCAGGGGATCCTTGATCTGGTTGGCGAAGAGGAAGGGCGACAGCTTCAGGTAGACGTCCTTCGCGTCCCACAGCGACCGGCGTTCGCTCTGGAATCCGAACGGCGTCAGCGTGCGGTTGTAGGCGCCGCTGCGTGCGATGCCGCAGCGGAACAGCTTGGTGTGCGCCATCAGGTTCACCGCCATGAACGCGCCGTAGCTGTGGCCGCCGATGGCCACCCGCTTCGGGTCCACCGTGCCCAGGTCCTCGGCCTTGTCCACGATCGCCCGCGCGTTCGCGGTGATCTGCTCGATGAAGCTGTCGTTCATGTTGCGCGAGTCGCCCACCACCGGCATCGTTGCGTCCATCAGCACCACATACCCGTCCATCAACAGGTTCAGCGGGCTGATGCCGGAGAAGCTCATGTAGCGCCCCGGTGATCCGCTCAACTGCCCTGCGATCGCCGCATCGTTGAACTCCAGCGGATAGGCCCACACCAGCGCCGGACGCTTCTCACCCTCGCGCTGGTCCGGCGGCAGGTACATCCAGAACGACAGCTCCACGCCGTCGTTGCGCTTGAAGCTCACCAGCTCGCGCCGCACGCCCTTCAGCTGCGGCGTCGGATCCTTGATCCGCGTCAGCGGCGTCACCTTGCCGTTCTCGCGCAGCACCAGGTTGGGCGGCTCGTGCTCGGTCTCGCGCTGCGTCAGCAGCCGGCGGTCCTCGAGCAGCGCCACGGGCTGCTCGTACACGCCCTCGGCCGACTGGAACAGCCGTTGCACGCTGAGGTCCTTCAGCGACAGCTTGTCCAGGAACGGCCGATCGCCCTTCGGCCCCGCGCCCTGGCCCGACAGCAGCAGGTCGCCGCCCAGCGTCTGCGCCACCTGGTGGCCGTTGGCCAGCGTGCGCATGAACGGATAACCGGGATGCCGGTAGCGCTCGCGCACCGAGTGCTCGAACAGCGGGCGGCTCTGCTTGCCGTTGAGCGGCAGCAGGTAGGTCCGCGACCAGCCCCGGCTGCGGTCCTCTTCCGTCAGCAGGCCGTGGATGCCGTCGTCGAGGAAACGCAGCCGCGTGAAGCGGTAGGGCATGCGCTGCACCTCGAAGGGATCGCCGGTGTAGGGCGGGTCCAGCCGCATCACGCGGTCGCGGAACGCCGCGCGGTTGGCCGGGTTGCCGCCGTCCAGCGCCTCGACCCAGTAGATCGCCGCATCCTTGGTCGGCGACGGGTAGAACACGCGCGGACCGGGCAGGGCGCCGTCGATCGCGACCCCCTGCTTCAATGGCATCTTCACCAGCTCGCGGATCACCTTGCCGTCGCGCTGGCGGACTTCGACCACGGTCGGGAAATCGTCGAAGGTCAGGTTGTAGCTGAAGGGCCGCACCAGCCGCTCGGTCAGCAGCGCCTGGCCGGTGCCCACGCTGGAGACGCTGGTGAACAGGCCCGGCGCGCCGATGTCGCGGCTCTGTCCGCTGGCGATGTCGATCAGCGTCAGCTGCGAGCGCGCGTAGTGCTCGAACAGGTCCTCGTCGCGCGGATTGCGCAGCAGGTCCGGATAGGTGCGTTCGGGCGAGGCCTTGCCGTGCGTCTCCTGGATCGCCGGGCCGGTCTGGGCCCGGCTGGGCGCGGCGCCGCGATCGTCGGGGATGGTCAGCACGACCGCCTCGCGGGCATTCAGCCAGGCGATGTCGTCCGAATCCACGGCGTTGTTCAGCCGCACGTTGTAGATGCGCCAGAGCTGGCCGTTGGACGTCGCGCCGGCCCACAGCTCGTCGGCCGTGTCGGTGCGCCGGGACAGCAGGAAGCGCTGCCCGTCCGGCGCCCAGAGGAAGTTGTGCCAGGTCCCGCCGGCCGGGAGCTCGACGTCGCGCTCGGCGGCTTCCGGCTCGAGCAGCGAGCGCAGGCGCACGCGTTGCACCGCGAGCAGGTTCTGCTGGCTGGCATTGCGCGGATCGAAGCGCGCGCCGGCCAGACGCAGGCCGGGTCGTGCCAGTTCCTCGAGCGGCGTGTAGCGGCGCTGCTCGACCAGCGCCAGGGCCTGCCGGTCCGGCGACGGGATGAGGCGCGGCAGCGCTGGCGCGTCGAGCAGGTCGCGGATCGCGGCGGACGGCTGCTTGTACGGCGCGGGCGCGGCGGCGGTCGGACCGGCCATGCCGCAGAGCGTCGTCGCGAGCAGGCTGACCGCGAGCCGTCGGACGGCAGGGACGAGGACCATGAACGCGGCGGGGCCACCGACGGGCGGATGGCTCAGGCCGACAGAGGGGACGCGGGAGGACATGGGGTCGAAGTATCGCTGCGCTAGGATTCGCGCCCATGATCGAGCCCCCCGCCCCGCACGCGCACGACCTCCGCGCATCGCACGACCCGGCCGCCCGGGTCCCCGCGGTGCTGCCGGCCGTGGGCGAGCGCCTGGGCGTCTGGCGCGTCGCGACCGTGCTCTTCGAATGCGCGTCCGGCGTCTGGTTGCGTGTCGAGCACGGCAAGGCCGCTGCGCAGATCGGGCTCGCGCTGGTCTACCGGCACGAATCCGACGCGCAGGCGGTGCTGATGCGCTTCGCGGAGGACTCGGAATCGCTGTCGCGTTTCCAGCATCCGGCCTACGGCGCGCCGCTGGACAGCGGGCTGAGTCCCACGGGGCTGCCCTACCTCATCGTGCCCGCGATGGAAGGCGCGCCGCTGCTGCGCGTGGCGATGGCGCTGCCGCTGAAGCGGCGCATGCAGTTGCTGCTGGACCTGATCGAGATGCTGGACGCCGCCCATGTTCACGGCCTGGTGCTGCATGAGCTGGACCCCGGCACGCTCTGGCTGAGCCCCGCGCAGCAGCTGCACTGGCTGGGACAGGGACTGACGCCGCGCGACAGCCAGGCGCCCGCGGCGCTGGTGCGTGCCGCGGAGCCGCTGGCCAACGCGCGGCAACGTGCCGGCGGCCGCCCCGACGCCAACAGCGAAACCCATGCGCTGGGCCGCCTGCTGGGCATGCTGGTCAACGGACGCCTGCCGCGTCGCGACGCGACCGAGGACGGCTTCGAGGAAGAGCCCGAGCCCGGCGCGACACCCGTGGCGTCGCT
>NZ_DASVNZ010000184.1:0-5591 GCF_036486225.1 Roseateles sp.
CAGCGTGGTCTCGTCGATCAGCATGCCGGGGTGCCAGTTGAATTCCCGGTGGCTGTCGAGGAAGAGCGCGCGGCACGGCACCGGCGCGTCGGCCAGCGGCGCCATCAGGCACGCCAGGCTGAGATTGAAGGGGCCGAGGCCGATGCCGATGACATCAAGGACCTCGGCGTCGGTGGATCGGGGATCGTTGCCAGGCATCGTGGCCGCCTTCCAGTCGCTGAGAGTGGGGAGCGCGGTTGTCAAGCGCGCGCTATCTCCCTTTGACGGATCCCGCAGCCGAATATTCAGGAAGAGGACCTGCGAACCGAGGGGGTACTCCGACGATGCTCAGTTCGAACGTCCGAGCTCCGGGCATCGTGTCAGCGCCCGCATGGCGTCCTGCACCATGGCATTCACGAGCGGGGTCGACACGCCCAGCCGCTGCGCCACTTCCTGCTGCGTGTGGCCGTGCACGCGATGCAGCACGAAGGCCTGGCGCGTGCGCGCGGGCAACCCGCGCAGGCAGCGATCGACGCACTGCAGCAGCTGTCGGCCGATGGCCTGGTGCTCGGGCGTGCCGGTCACGGCTTCGAGGTCGAGGCCTTCGTCCGCTTCGCCGCGCAGTTGCTGCTCGGTCTTGCGACGGCGCAGGTGGTCGATGCACAGGTGCTGCACGACCCGCATGCAGTAGGCCACCGGCTGTTGAACGCCGGACGGCGGTGTGCTCTGCATCAGTTTCATGTAGGCCTCCTGCATCACGTCGTCGGCGAGGTCGCGGTCGCCCATCCACCGCCACGCCGCGCGCTTGAGCAGCGGGCGGTGGGCGATGAAGTCGGCGACGACGGGGTGCGGGGACGGCGACTGCGGCGCCGTCATGTCAGAGCTTCCAGTTCAAGGTGACCTGGCCGTTGCGGCCGGCGCCGTGCAGGCTCTGGTCCCAGTAGAGGCTGGCCAGATACTTGCGGTCGGTCACGTTGTTGATCAGCAGATGCGCGCTCAGGCGGTCGCTGAAGTCGTAACGCGCCATCAGGCCCAGCACCGCATAGGCGGACTGGCGCGCGACGATGTCGGACCCATCGGGCGCGGTCTGCGTGCCGTTGACGCGGTGGATGTCGCTCTGCCAGCGCAGCGTCGCGCCGAGCTTGAGCTGGGGCAGCGCCGGCACGCGGTAACGCGCCGACAGGCGCGCCGTGCGGCGCGGGATGAAGGTGCGGGCGTCGGCGCCGGCGGCGTCCTCCAGGCGCAGCTGCGTGTAGCCCGCCGTCAGGTCCCAGTCGGGACTCAGCCGGCCTGCCATCTCGAGCTCGAACCCGGTGGACGTCGCATCGATGCGGCGGTAGTACGAGAACCCGCCGTCGGTGTCGAAGCCGGCGTACTCGGCCAGGTTGTTCTGCTTGGTGCGGAACACGGCGACCGAGCCGTTCAGCTCGCCGTTGAGCCATTCGCCCTTGGCGCCGGCCTCGACGTTGCTGCCGGTGATCGGTCCGAGCAGCGACTGACGCGCGTCGACCTGCGTCTGCGGATTCACGATCTTCGTGTAGCTCGCATAGAGCGAGTGGTGCGCGTCGATGTCGACGACGGTGCCGACGTAGGGCACGGTCTCGGCTTCCTTGTAGACACGCGGCACCGCGCGGAAGCTCAGGCCCTCGCTGCGCATGCGGGTGTGGTTGAGGCCCAGCAGCAGCTTCCACGGATCGGCCAGGTTCAGCCGCGTCATCGCGTAGATCGACTCGCGCCGGTTGACGAAGTCCGCCGAGCCCGTGCCGCCGTCCCAGGCCGGCTCGGGATAGTTGCCCCAGCCGTCGGGCGCCGTGATCGCGGTGCCGTTGCCGGCGCCGCGCTGGTAGGACGCTTCGTTGTGGACGCGCGCCGTGTTGATGCCGACCACCGCGTCGTGGCGGCGTCCCAGCAGTTCGAAGGGGCCGGACGCGCTGACATCGAACAGCTTCTGGGTTTCGTCGGTCACCTGCGTCGAGAGCCAGCTCTCCGTGCCTATCCCCGTCGTGCGATCGGGCAGGGCACCCGCGATGCTGAAGAGCTTGCCGTCGGCGCTCAGCTTGCGGTAGCTCGCCATCGCCTTGGCATTCCAGCCGTTGCCCAGCGCGTGCGCGAGCTCCACGAAGCCCGTGGTGTCGGTGTTGTCCCAGTGGGACCAGCGCGGTGCCGCGGCGGTCGAGCGCGGGTAGTCGGTGGGCGAGCCGTCCGCGTAGTTCAGCGGCAGGCCGCCCCAGGCCGTGCCTTCAGGGCGGTTGGCCTGTCGCGAGACGCCCAGCGTCAGCGTCGTGCGCGGCGCGAGCGAGGCTTCGAGCAGCCCGGCCACCAGGTTCTTGCTGAGGGCGTAGTTGTCCATGAAGGACTCGTTGCGCTGGGCCATGACGATGGCGCGGCCGCGCAGCGTGCCGGACTCGTTGAGCGGGCCGGAGACGTCGCCCTCGGCGCGCTTCTTGTCCCACGAGCCGAGCGTGAGGCCGAACGAAGCCTGGAAGTCGGCCGTGGGCCGCTTGCGCACGTAGTTGACCGTCGCCGCGGGATTGCCGGTGGAGGACAGCAGGCCGTTGGCGCCGCGCAGCACCTCGACGCGGTCGTAGAGCGCGGTGTCGATGTCGCCGAGCTGGTCGCCGTTGGTGAACGGCATGCCGACGCCGTCGATCTGGAAGTTGGAGATGTCGAAGCCGCGGGCGTTGAAGTAGGTCCGGTCGGTCTCGACCACGTCGACGGAGACGCCGGTGGTGCTGGCGAGCACGTCGTTGGCGTTGAGCAGGCCGAAGTCGTCCATGCGGGCGCGGGTGACGACGGTGACGGATTGCGGCGTCTCGCGTGGCGAGAGCGCGAGGCGCGTCGCCGTGCTGGAGGCGGGGACGCCGTAGCGGTCCGTCGTTTCGCTCGCCGGCAGGCCGGTGCGCGCCTTGATCCGGACCGCCGGCAAGGTACGCGACGGCATGGCGGCTGCCTCATCGGGCGCCGCGCGCTCGACCACGAAGCTGCCGTCGGCCTGGGCCACCGCCTTCAGCGAGGTGTCGCCGAGCAGGCTGCGCAGACCGGCGTCCACCGTGTAGGTCCCGTTCAGTCCGGCGCTTTGACGGCCTTCGACCAGCTTGGGGTCGAAGGACAGCAGGACGCCGGCGCTCCGGGCCAGGCGGTTGAGCGCCAGATCCAGCGGACCGGGCGGGATGTTGAAGCTGCGCGTCGCGGATGCGGTGGACGCGGCGGTACCGCTGGCGCTCTGCTGTGCGAGAACGGCTGCAGGAACGAGCGGCAAGGCGAAGCACGCTGCCAGGCTGGCGGCAGACAGGGACGAACGCTTGAACGAGGTCCTGGAAGAAGCCGGTGCGGGAGCGGAAGCGGAAACGGGAGCTGAAGCGGCGCTGAGGCGTCGGGCGGTCATGGAAACCTTTCGTCGGAAGAGGGGTGGTTTTCCTGTGAACCGAACGAGTCGCCGAAAACTGCAGTCCCTTCGCAAAAATTCTTCAGAAAAGTTTCAGCGCGCCTCCAGGGTCACCCACCAGGAGGTGAGCGTGCGAGCCCGGACCGGCAAGGTGCGCTGGATCGCGGCGACCACGCGGTGGAGGTCGTCGACGGGGAACACGCCCGAGATGCGCAACCGGGCCACGGCCGCATCGCAGCGCAGCCAGCCGTGGCGGTAGCGCGAGAGCTCCGCGGCCAAGGCCGCGAGCGGCATGTCGCGCGCCACGATCACGCCGTCGATCCAGGCGCCCGCGCCGCCGTCGGCCGTTTCAACGGCACCGACGCCGCGGGCGTCGAACTCCCATTGACGACCCGCCGCGAGTCGTCGGCTGGCGAGCTGCCCGTTGCCCGGGCTCACGTCGACCCAGCCCTCCAGCGCCTGCACGAAGGTTCGTGCGGCGAGTTGCCGGACGATGAAGCGGCCTTCATCCGCTTGGATCCGGCCTTGTGCCGTGCGCACGACGAAAGGCCCCGCCGTCGTGCCGTCGGTGCCGCTGGCGCACTCGACCAGCACCTCGCCGGCAAGGAGGTCGACGCAACGCTCGCCAGCATTGACGCGGACATCCAGCGCCGTGGCGGTGTTGAGATGGAGCACGCTGCCGTCGGCCAGCGCCACGCGTCGGCGCTCGCCCACGCCGGTACGGTGCGAGGCGGCGAGGCTCTTCCAACCGCCATCGGGCGAACTCGCCAGTCCGATGCCCGCGGTTCCGGCCAGCAGCGCCACGCCCTTGAGCAGGGCCCGGCGACGCGGGGCCCGCTCGCGTTCGAGTTCGCGCGTCGCCGCCAGCGCGCTTCGCGCCAGCGAAGGCGGCAAGTTCTTCAACCGCTGGCTGAATCCGCTCAGCGTGGCCCACGCCTGCGCATGCTCCGGCCGTTCTTGCCGCCAGTGCTCGCAAGCCTCGTGATCCTCGGGTGTCGCGCGCCCCGACTGGAGCTTGACCATCCACGCCACGGCCGCTTCGATGGCCGCCTCGACGACCGCCGGGTGTGATTCGCCCGGTGCCAGGCGGGGACTCGTCATTGCAGCGACATGCCTTGCCGAGCCTGATAGCAGGCGCTGAACGCTTTCGTCATGTACTGCTGGACGGAACTGAGCGAGACGCCCAGCTCCCTGGCGATTTCGCCGTAGGGCAGCCCGTCGATCTGCGACAGCAGGAAGGCCTGCTGGACCTTGGCGGGCAGGCCGCGCAGCACGGCGTCAACCTCGACCAGGGTCTCCAGCATCACCTGCTGATCCTCGATCGACGGCGCCTGGTCTTGTGAGATCAGCGAGAGGGCTTCGAGCAACGCGCGTTCCAGCGCCGCACGGCGCAGGTGGTCCACCATCAGGCCGTGGGCGATGGTGCTGAGCAGCGCCTTGCCGCCGCCCAGATCGGCATGCCAGGTGAGGGCGTCCCGGCGCACCAGCACGCGCGCGAAGGTGTCGTGCGCCAGGTCGGCCGCGTGATGGGGACACCCGAGGCGCCGGCGCAGCCAGCCGACCAACCAACGGTGATGGCCACGATAGAGGTGGCCCACGGCGGTGATGTCGAGGGTGTGCGTGTCTTGCATGGGGCGGCTCGGCGGGGCGACCTGCGCGTCGTTTCCAAATAAAAACGATTCGCATTTACGCACAAACCGATGCGGCAGGTCAATGCATGGGCCCAGGACCCGTGGGCGGACTGTCTCAGCCCTTGACCAGCGAAGCGAACAGGTGTCGCTTGAAGCGCTCCAGCGGGGCGGTGCTGCGATGCAGCCGGGACATCAGGATCGCGCCCTGGAAGGCGGAGGTGATCGTCTCGGCCAGGTCCTTGGCGCGGGTGCCGGCGGGCAGCTCTCCGGCCTTGACCGCGGCCTTCAGGCATTGCGTCAGCGCGGCGTTGACTTCGTCGAGCATCTCGACCACGCGCAGCCGCATCGCCTCGCTGCCGTCGGCGGCCTCGGCCGCCGTGTTGCCGAACATGCAGCCGCGCTTGCAGCCGTGGCCCGCGATGGCGGCGATGTGGACGTCGATGTAGGCCTGCAGGCGTTGGGTCGGCGCGAGCGCGTCGTTACGCAGCGTCTTTGCGATGACGTCCTGGATCGCGCCGAAATACAGCTCCAGCGCCGCGAGTCCGAACTGTTCCTTCGACGCGAAGTGGTTGGTGAAGGACCCCTGCGGCACGCCG
>NZ_DASVNZ010000226.1:0-2627 GCF_036486225.1 Roseateles sp.
GCCAGCGCGGCCAGTGCCAGCGTGCCGGGTTCGGGGACCTGCGTGACGTTGATCGTGCCGGAGTAGCTCGCGCTGATCGGCGTGCCTGCCGTCAGGCCCTGGCCGGCGTAGCCGCGCACGGTCAGCACCAGAGGGCCGCTCAGGCGCACGTCGGGCAGCGCGGCGATCTCGAGCGCGTTCCTGTAGCCGCCCATCGTCGAGCGCGTGAAGTTGTAGGTCGCGCCGTTGAGCACCGCGCTGACGAAGTTGATGTCGAACGCGGCCGACATGCCGATCGTCGTCAGGCTGGCGTTGACCATGCCCCAGCGGTCGATGCCGGTGAAGGTGAAGGTGTCGACGAACTCACCGGCCGTCGAATGCACGATGCTGAAGCCGGCCGTCTTGGTGTCGGCGGTCGCGCCCTGCTGGAGCGCGACGGACTGGGCCGCGGTCACGGGCGCGGCCAGCGCGGCGGAGGCCGCGGCGGCGCTCAGGACGGCGGTGGCTGCGGCGGCGAAAAGACGGGTCGTGAGCTTCATGGCGGTGCGGTCCGGAGACCTCGAAGACCCGCGGCGGCAGGTCGATGCAGCGGACTCTATCGAGGGGGTTCCGTACGGTGTCCCCCGCGCCACGGGGGGAGAAACGCGTGCTGGCGCCGGGGTCGTGAGAAAGCGCACATCGCGGGCCAGTCGCGTCGGCCGGGCGCCACGGTCGCGCCGTGAATCCGTCACGCAAGGACTGACCCCGCAACGTGCTCGACACCGCGCTCGTCACCGAGCCCTGAGCGTCGCCCGGGGCCCGAAACGACAACGGCGCCCCGAAGGGCGCCGTCGATCTCAGGAGCCGCGACCGGTCAGGCCAGCTTGCCGTGGCAGCTCTTGAACTTCTTGCCGCTGCCGCAGGGGCACGGGTCGTTGCGTCCGACGTGACCCCACTCGGCCGGCACGGCCTCGGTTCCGCCGGCGATGGTCGCCACGTCCTGCGACACCGAGCCGTCCTCGTTCGGATGCGTGTAGGTCACGTTGCCGACGTTCTCGGCGCGCTGCTCGATCGCGTCGGCGGCGGCCGTGGCCTCTTCCTGCGACTGGATGCGCACGTTGAGCAGCACGCGCGTCACTTCCAGCTTCACCGCGTCCAGCAGTTGCGAGAACAGCTCGAAGGCCTCGCGCTTGTATTCCTGCTTCGGGTTCTTCTGGGCATAACCGCGCAGGTGGATGCCCTGGCGCAGGTAGTCCAGCGAGGCCAGATGCTCGCGCCAGTGCTGGTCGATGCTCTGCAGCAGCACCATGCGCATGAACGGCGTGAACTGCTCCAGGCCGACGCGGTCCAGCTTGTCCTGGAAGGACACCTCGCCCGCCTTCAGCACGGCGTCGAGCACGTCCTCGTCGGTCAGGGTCTCGCTCTTCTTGAGCATGTCGCCCAGCGGCACTTCCAGCTTCCACTCGTCGCGCAGCACGCGCTCCAGCGCGGCCAGGTCCCACTGCTCTTCCAGCGATTCCTCCGGCACGAAGCCGCGGACCACGTCCGTCAGCGTGCCCTTGCGCAGGTGGGTGATCTGCTCCAGCACTTCCTGCGCCTCGAGGATCTCGTTGCGCTGCTGGTAGATGACCTTGCGCTGGTCGTTCGAGACGTCGTCGTACTCGAGCAACTGCTTGCGGATGTCGAAGTTGCGGGCCTCGACCTTGCGCTGCGCGCTCTCGATCGAGCGCGTGACGATGCCGGCTTCGATCGCCTCGCCTTCGGGCATCTTGAGCCGGTCCATGATCGCGCGCACGCGGTCGCCGGCGAAGATGCGCATCAGCTGGTCGTCCAGCGACAGGTAGAAGCGCGAGGAACCCGGGTCGCCCGGGCGGCCCGAACGGCCGCGCAGCTGGTTGTCGATGCGGCGGCTCTCGTGACGTTCGGTCGAGATCACGCGCAGGCCGCCCGCAGCCTTCACCTGCTCGTGCAGCTTCTGCCAGTCGGCCTTGAGCGCGGCGATCTTCGCGTGCTTGTCGGACTCGGACAGCGCCTCGTCGTTCTCGATGGCGACGATGTCCTTCTCGATGCTGCCGCCCAGCACGATGTCGGTGCCGCGGCCGGCCATGTTGGTCGCGATCGTGATCACGCCCGGACGACCGGCCTGCGTGATGATGTCGGCCTCTCTGGCGTGCTGCTTGGCGTTCAGCACCTGGTGCGGGAGCTTCGCCTTGGTCAGCAGCTCGGCGACCTTCTCGGAGTTCTCGATCGAGGTCGTGCCCACCAGCACCGGCTGGCCGCGCTCGTGGCAGTCGCGGACGTCCTGCGTGACGGCGTCGTACTTCTCCTTGGTCGTCTTGTAGACCAGGTCCAGCTCGTCCTTGCGCACGGTCGGGCGGTTCGGCGGGATCACCACGGTCTCGAGGCCGTAGATCTCCTGGAACTCGTAGGCCTCGGTGTCGGCCGTGCCGGTCATGCCCGACAGCTTGCCGTACATGCGGAAGTAGTTCTGGAAGGTGATCGACGCGAGCGTCTGGTTCTCGCTCTGGATGTCGACGCCTTCCTTGGCCTCGACCGCCTGGTGCAGGCCGTCGGACCAGCGGCGGCCGCTCATCAGGCGACCCGTGAACTCGTCGACGATGATGATCTCGCCGTTTCGGACGACGTAGTCGCGGTCGCGCTTGAAGAGG
>NZ_DASVNZ010000253.1:0-25677 GCF_036486225.1 Roseateles sp.
CTGCGGGCCGGCGCGCGGGCGGACTTCCTGGTGCTCGACACCGCGGCGAGCGGTCTGGCCGGGCTGCCGGACGCGGCGCTGCTGGACGGGCTCGTCTTCGCCAGCCAGGGGCCGACCTGGCGCGAGGTCTATGTCGCCGGCGAACGGCGCGTCATCGACGATGCCGGTCGACATGACCGGTTCGTGACCACGATGTCCGCGCTGTGGAAATGAGACGGTAGCAGCGCACGAACCGCGACGGACATCCCCGCTTCCGCAGGGTGACGGGGTGGCACGACGGCTGCTAGGCTGTTTGTCACTCCCTTTCCACTCCACTTCAAGCTGGGATAGCCATGTGGTCCATGCGTAACTTCACCATCCGGGCGCGTCTCATGGCGCTCGGCTTGTTATCGGTGCTCGCGCTGCTGTTGATCGGCGGCGACGGGCTCTGGGCCATGGCCCAAACCAAGCAGGATTTCCAGCACTACGTCCAGCAGGACGTCGAGTCGCTCGTGCAGTTGTCCGAGGTGCGCGCGGGCGTCGGCAACCTGCGGCGCTACGAGAAGGACATGCTGATCAACATCGGCGACGACGCCGCGGTGAAGCGCTATCACGAGGAATGGCGCAAGACGGTCGAGGCCGTCAACAAGAGCCTGGACGCGATCGCGGCGCTCGACATCCTGCCCGAGATCAAGTCGATGCCGCCGGCCATGAAGGCGTCGCTGGTCAGTTACCGGTCCGGCGTCGACGGCATCGTGGAACGCATCCTGAAGCAGGAGTTCGTCGACTCCGCCGAGGCCAACCGCCAGACCGAGCCGATCAAGGGGCCGGTCCGCGAGATGGACAAGCAGCTCGGCGCGATGACGAAGGCGATCATGGATCGCGGCAACCAGGAGGTGCAGCGCATCGACGCGGAAGAGATCCGCATCCGGATGGCGCTGGGCGGCGTGATGCTCGTGGGCGCGCTGGTGATCGGGACGTTCACCTTCTTCAACATCGCGTCCATCCTGACGCCGCTGGCGCAGGCGGTCGGCACGACCGAACGCATCGCGCGCCAGGACCTGAGCGAACACGTCGACGTGCAGGGCACGGACGAGACCGCCGCGATGATGCGCGGCGTGCAGGGCATGCAGACGTCCATCCGCAATGTGGTCAGCGGCGTGCGCAGTGCCACCGACAGCATCGCGACGGCCTCGCGCGAAGTCGCGGCCGGGGCGCACGATCTCAGCTACCGGACCGAACAGGCGGCGTCCAACCTGGAAGAGACCGCGTCGGCGATGGAGCAGCTCACCGCGAGCGTGCAGCACAACGCCGACTCGGCGCGGCAGGCCAATGCGCTGGCGGAAGAAGCGGCGGGGGCCGCCGGTCGCGGCGTCCACGTGGTCGGGGAAGTCGTGCAGACGATGGGCAGGATCAGCGCGTCCTCCGCGCGCATCGGCGACATCATCGGCACCATCGACGGGATCGCCTTCCAGACCAACATCCTGGCGCTGAACGCCGCCGTCGAGGCCGCCCGCGCGGGCGAGCAGGGACGCGGCTTCGCCGTCGTCGCGAGCGAAGTGCGCTCCCTCGCGCAACGCAGCGCCGAAGCCGCCAAGGAGATCAAGCAGCTCATCACCGCCAGCGGCGAAAGCGTCTCCAGCGGCGCCGCCCTCGTCGAACGCGCCGGACAGACGATGAACGAGATCTCCGATTCGATCTCGCGCGTGTCGCGCATCGTGGCCGAGATCAGCCATGCCACCACCGAACAGAGTGGCGGGATCAACCAGATCGGGTCTGCCATCTCGCAGCTGGACCAGATGACGCAGCAGAACGCGGCGCTCGTCGAGGAGTCCGCGGCGGCGGCGCAGAGCCTGCAGCATCAGGCGGATGCGCTGTCCCAGTCGGTGGCGGTGTTCAAGCTCGGTTGAAGTCCTGTCCCGTGACATCCGTTCGGGAGGACTCCACGGTTGACGGCGTATAGAGTGCACAGTCCTCAGGCGCTGGCACGGTGACTGCTAGGCTTTCCCCATCGATCCATCTCGTTGGGAAAACATGCAGTCGCTGCGCAATTACACGATCCGGACCCGCCTGCTGGGTCTGGGTCTTCTGTCCGTCCTCGCCCTCCTGCTCATCGGCGGCGCCGGCCTCTGGGCCATGAGCAGTTCCCGGTCCGACTTCCAGCAGTACGTCGCGCAGGACGTGAGCGCATTGACGCAACTCTCCGAGGTCCGCGCGGGGATCGGCAACCTGCGCCGCTTCGAGAAGGACATGCTCATCAACATCGGCGACGACGGCACCGTCAAGCAGGCCCAGGCCGATTGGCAGAAGACCTACGCCGGCGTGATCCGCTCGCTCGACACGCTGTCGGCGCTGGAGACCAGCCCGGAGATCCGCAGCCTGCCGCCCAGGCTCAAGCAGTCGCTCGAAGCCTACAAGGCCGGTGTCGACGACATCGCCAAGCGCATCCTCAACGCCGACTTCGTGGACGCCGCCGAGGCGAACCGCTCGACCGACGCGATCAAGGCGCCCGTGCAGGCGATGGACAGCGGCGTCGGCGAGATGACGACGGCGATCCTGCAGCACGGCCAGGACGAGGTGCAACGCCTCGGCACGCGTGAACTGAGCGTGCGCGGCGTGCTCGGCGTGGTGATGGCCGTCGGCGTGGCGCTGATCGCGCTGCTGACGGTGCTGAACATCCGCTCCATCCTGGCGCCGCTGGCGCAGGCCGTGAGCACCACGGAACGCATCGCGCGCAAGGACCTGAGCCAGCCCGTCGAGGCCGAGGGCTCGGATGAGACCGCCGCGATGGCGCGCGGCGTGCAAGGCATGCAGGCGTCGATCCGCGAGGTCGTCAGCGGGGTGCGCAATGCCACCGACAGCATCGCGACGGCGTCGCGCGAAGTCGCCGCCGGCGCGCACGACCTGAGCCAGCGGACCGAGCAGGCCGCGTCCAATCTGCAGGCCACCGCGTCGGCGATGGGACAGCTGACCTCCAGCGTCCAGCACAACGCGGCCTCCGCCGGCGAGGCGAAGGCGCTGGCCGAGCAGGCCGCCGAGGTCGCCGTGCGCGGCGTCAGCGTGGTGGGCGAGGTCGTGCAGACGATGGGCAAGATCAGCTCGTCGTCGGCGCGCATCGGCGACATCATCGGCACCATCGACGGGATCGCGTTCCAGACCAACATCCTGGCGCTGAACGCGGCGGTGGAAGCCGCGCGGGCGGGCGAGCAGGGCCGCGGCTTCGCGGTGGTCGCGAGCGAGGTGCGCTCGCTGGCGCAGCGCAGCGCCGAGGCCGCGAAGGAGATCAAGCAGCTGATCACCGCGAGCGGGGAGAGCGTCTCCAGCGGCGCTGCGCTCGTGGGGCGCGCCGGCGAGACGATCAACGAGATTTCCGACTCGATCTCGCGCGTGTCGCGCATCGTGGCCGAGATCAGTCACGCGACCGCCGAGCAGAGCGGCGGTATCAACCAGATCGGCTCGGCGATCTCGCAGTTGGACCAGATGACGCAGCAGAACGCCGCGCTGGTCGAGGAATCCGCCGCCGCGGCGCAGAGCCTGCAGCATCAGGCCGACGCGCTGGCCCAGTCGGTCGCAGTCTTCAAGCTGAGCTGAGGGAACTGACCCGATCCGAGCTGGGCCGGGTCAGCAGCCCATGAACTGCACGCGGTTGCGACCCGCGTGCTTCGCGGCGTAGAGCGCCTGGTCGGCGGTTTCGACCAGCAGCGCCGGCTTGGCGGGCGGTTCGCCCGCGGCCAGGCCGATGGAGACGGTGACCTGCAGTCCCTCCACGAGTTCGCCCCAGTCGTGGCTGGCGATCGCGGCGCGCAGCCGCTCGCAGATGTCCTGCGCGCGCTCGGGCGGGACGCCGACGAAGACCAGCATGAACTCTTCGCCGCCGACCCGTGCCAGCAGGTCCGCGCTGCGCAGCTGACGCCGCAGCACCTGCGCGACCTTCTGCAGCGCCTGGTCGCCGACGCCGTGCCCGAAGGCGTCGTTGACCTGCTTGAAGTGGTCGATGTCCAGCAGTCCGAGCGAGATCGGCTTGTTCTCCTGCCTGGCGCGCTCCAGCAGCAGCGGCAGCGCGAACTCGGCATGACGGCGGTTGTTGAGACCCGTCAGCGCATCTTCGTGGGCCATGCGGCCCAGTTCGGTCGCCTGACGCCGCAGGCGTTGCTGCTCCTGTTCGGCGAGATCCGCGCGCTCGCGCTCGCGTCGTGCGTCCTGCATCGCGTGTTCGGCGCGTGCCTGCGCCTGCTGGAACTCCTGCCGGATCAGCATCGCCTCGGTCTGCAGCGCCATCGCGTTGCGCGCCGATTGGCGTTCCAGGGCCGTCAACTGCTCGTGCGCCGCCAGCGCGCGCACGGCGTCGCCGCGGAGCTTGTAGCCGCGATAGATCGCCAGCGTCAGCTGCCGCCGCAGCCGCGCCGGCAGCGATGGCGGCGCTTGCTGACTCACCAGGTCCTGGAGCGTCTCCAGCGCCGGCAGCGCGTCCTGCGCACCGGCGGTGTCGTCGCGCTTGAGCTGGAGCAGCGCCCGCTGCGCGCGGGCCTGCTGCACCATGCCGGCGTAGCCGTGCCGCTGCGCCAGACGCTCGTACTCATCGGCGATCTGGAGCGCCTCGTCGATCGCGCCGGTCCCGAGCTGCAGCTCGACCAGGTTGGACAGCGAGACGACGACGAGGAAGGGATTGCCTTCCTCCCGCACCAGCGCGGCGGCGCGCACCGCGTAGGGCTCGGCCTGCGCGAGCGCCTCGGCGGACGCCCTCCGGTCCTCGTCCCGGATCGCCTCCGCATGCGCCTGCAGCCAGAAGTGCGCCAGGTTGTTCAGGCAGGAGAGCAGCAGCTCGCGCTCGCCCGGCGCCTGCTGCTGGGCGATCTCCAGGGCCTGCAGCGTGTGCTGGCAGGCCTGCTCGACCTGGTCGGAGACCGCGAAGGACACCGCCAGCCGGTTCAGCGCCCAGGCTTCGCGCGCCGCATCCTCGGCACGCCGCGCGGCGGCCAGCGCCTGCCAGCCGGCCTGCATCGCATCCCGGCCCATCTGGAACTGCGCGTAGACGTAGCAGAGCTCGGTGAGGGCTTCGGCGGTCCAGGCGTCCTGGTCGGGGCCGTCGATGAGGCGCACCACGGCCGCCGCCTCGCTCGCGCGGCGCAGCGCGCCTTGCAGGTCGCCCTGCCGCGGCAGGTTGTGGGCGATGAGGATCAGCGCCCGCGCGCGATCCCGCGCCGTGTCGGCCGCCACCAGGGACAGCTCCAGGGCATCGGTCGCGTCGCGGTAGGCGCCGCGGCGGCTCAGGTGCAGGGCTCGCGCCAGCTCGCGTTGGAACAAGGCAGACTCTCCTCCGTCAATCTCGTCGACCTCGATGCCGCAGCATTCGCCGCCGCATAGCGCACGTCAATGGCGGCACGCCCCAGTGGACGATGGATACAGTCGCGGGCATGCCAAAAGTCTCGAAAGCGCCCGCCGTATCCGGCCGCACCGTCCAAGCGCGTCCGCCCCCGGTGGCGATCCCGGTGACGGACCCGATGGCGGCCCCGGTGGACCGCGCGCTGGTGGGCGTCGACTTCACCAGCGCGCCGACGGCCCGCAAGCCGATCCGGTTGGCGTTCGGTCGCCGGCAAGGGAGCGTCCTGAAGCTGGAACGCCAGACGGCGATCGCGACGCTGGAGGCCTTCGAATCATGGCTCGCGGAACCCGGCCCCTGGCTGGGCGGCTTCGACCTGCCGTTCGGTCTGCCGCGCGAGCTGGTCGAGACGCTCGGCTGGCCGACCGAATGGGCGCCGCTGATCGCGTATTACGCGGGCTTGTCGCGCGCCGAGATCCGGGCGACCTTCGCCGCGTTCTGCGACGCACGACCGGTCGGCGGCAAGTTCGCGCACCGGGCCTGCGATGGGCCGGCGGGCTCGTCGCCGAGCATGAAGTGGGTCAATCCGCCCGTCGCCTACATGCTGCATGCGGGCGTACCGCGCCTGGTGCGGGCCGGCGTGCATCTGCCGGGACTGCATGCCGGGGATGCCACGCGGGTGGCGCTGGAGGCCTATCCGGGGCTGCTCGCGCGCGAGTTGATCGGCGCGCGCAGCTACAAGAGCGACGACCGCGCCAAGCAGACGCCGGAGCGGCTGATCGCCCGCAAGGACATGATCGAGGCGCTCGAACAGGGCCGCAGCCGCCTGGGTCTGCGCTTGAAGCTCAGCCACGCGCAGCGGGACGAACTGGCCGACGACGGCAGCGGCGACAAGCTCGACGCGGTGCTGTGCCTGATGCAGGCGGCCTGGGCCGACGCACGTCCGGACTACGGGCTGCCCGCCGGCATGGATCCGCTGGAGGGATGGATCGTCTGCGCCTGACGATCTGCCCCGCGCCTTGTACCCTTTTCAACTTCCCGAATTTCCGACCTCGAGGATGACGCCATGACCCGAATCGATGAGACCCCGGCCGCGCAGACCCCGCTTCAGGTCGCCGTGATGGGCGCCGGGGCCGTGGGCTGCTTCTTCGGCGGCATGCTGGCGCGCGCCGGCCACGATGTGACGCTGATCGGGCGTCCGGGCCACGTGGAGGCGGTCCGTGACCACGGTCTGCGCATGGAGACGCGGATGTTCGACGAGCAGGTCCGCCTGCGCGCCGATACCGAACCCTCCGCCGCGCGCGGCGCGCAGGTCGTGCTGTTCTGCGTGAAGTCCACCGACACGGTGTCTGCCGCGCAGGCCCTGGCGCCGCACATCGGCGCGGACACGCTCCTGCTGTCCATGCAGAACGGCGTCGACAACGCCGAGCGGCTGCGCGAGACGGTGCCGCAACCGGTGTCGGCGGCGGTGGTCTACGTCGCCACGGAGATGGCCGGTCCCGGCCACGTGAAGCACCACGGGCGCGGGGAACTGGTCATCGAGCCCGCATCCGGTGCCGACCGCATCGCGCAGGCGCTGATCGCGGCGGGCGTGCCCACCGAGGTGTCGGACAACGTGCGCGGCGCGCTCTGGTCCAAGCTGCTGATCAACTGCGCCTACAACGCGCTGTCCGCGCTGGCGCAGCAGCCCTACGGCGAACTGGTGAAGGGGGAGGGCGTCTGGACGGTGATGTACCAGCTCGTCGACGAGGGGCTCGCAGTGGCCGCGGCGGACGGCGTCACGCTGGTGGGGGATGTCCGCCAGGCCGTGCGCAAGATCGCCGAGACGATGCCAGGGCAGTTCTCGTCCACCGCGCAGGACATGAGCCGCGGCAAGCGCACGGAAATCGATCAACTGAACGGCTTCCTCGTGCGTCGCGGCGAGGCGCTGGGCGTGCCCACGCCTGCGAATCGCGTGCTGCACACGCTGGTGAGGCTCGCCGAACTCAGCCGGGACTGAGCCGGGTTCAAACGGGGATGAGCCGGGACTGGGCCGGGCGGGCGTGAAAAAGCCGGGACCTGCCCGGCTTCGAAGGGGAGCGCGGCGCGGGCCGCGGCTCAGTAGGTGATGGTCAGCGTGACCGTGTCGGAATAGTTGCCGGGCACGATGCCGTTCAGCGACGGCAGGCGGCCGTAGACGGTCAATTGCTGCTGGCTGCCGGTGCCGGTGCCGGCGTAGACGCCGCTGCTGTTGCCGTCGCCCCAGACCTGGGTGCGGCCGGCATCGAGGTAGAGCTGGTACGGCAGGTTGTTGTTGCCGCTCTTCATCACGCGCGATCCGAAGGCCGAGGCGTTGCCCGCGTTGGCGCCGGCGCTGAGCGAGACGCTGTAGGGCGTGGTCTTCGTGCAGGTGACGTTGAGTGCGGTCGACGCATCCACCGGACCGGGCGTCTGCAGCGGATCGATGGAGCCGCCGAAGGTCAGCGTGCTGCCGGTGACGTTGCAGGCGACCAGGATGGTGGCGCCGACCTGGAAGGTGCCCGAACCGGTCGACGGCGCGGCGGCGAGACTGGGACCGATGGAGCCAACGATGGCCGCGGCGATGGCCACTGTTCGCGAGAGAACTGAAGACAACTGACGAGACAACATGGTTGGGTTCTTTTCAAGCATCGCAGGCGTCGGCGGGCTGCTATGACTTCGGCGCGATGCGCTCCGATGTCGGGCCTCTGTGCCGTCCCTGGGTATCAATTGGACACGATTTTGTCAGTTTCGCTCCGTGAGCCACTTCACGGATCGTGGGCATGGGCCTAGAGAGTCCTCCCAACCAGGGAGAAATCCTCCCCATTCTGATTGGTATCGCAACCATCGCTGTCGGAAAGTGATCCAAGGACGCGGGTGTGACGGAAGTCTCAGCCCGCGTGTCCCCTGTCGACGTCACCCGCGCGTCACTTGCACGTCACTTGCGCATCAACGTGGACTTGCCGAACAGCGACTCCACCAGGTCCACCGCCACCAGCGCCGTCTTGTTGCGGACGTCGAGCGCCGGATTGAGTTCCATGATGTCCAGCGAGCCCAGCCGGCCCGTGTCCGCGATCATTTCCATGCACAGCTGCGCTTCCCGGTAGGTGGGACCGCCGGGAATCGTGGTGCCGACGCCGGGCGCGACGTCCGGATCGAGGAAGTCGACGTCGAAGCTCACGTGCAGGTGGGTGTTGGCATCCATCGTCGCCAGCGCCAGCTCCATCGTGTGGCGCATGCCCATCTCGTCGATGTAGCGCATGTCGAAGACCTCGAGGCCGACCTCGTGGACGAAGCGCTTCTCGCCCTCGTCGACGCTGCGGATGCCGATCTGGCGGATCCATTTCGGATCGATCGCCGGCACCTTGCCGCCGATCTCGATCAGTTCCTGCGGACCGTAGCCGCACAGGCACGCCACCGGCATGCCATGGATGTTGCCGCTGGGCGTGAGCTTGCTGGTGTTGAAGTCGGCATGCGCGTCCAGCCACAGCACGCGCAGCTTCTTGCCGGTGTCGCGGCAGTGGTGGGCGACCGCGGCGATCGAGCCCAGGCCGAGGCAGTGGTCGCCGCCGAGCAGCACGGACATGCGCCCGGCGTTGAGTTCCGCATAGACCGCGTCGTGCACGGCCTGGTTCCAGGCCGTCACCTCGTCGAGGTGGCGGTAGCCCTCGGTCGGCGGCAGCCAGGGGTTGGATGGGCCGACGAGATTGCCGCAGTCCTTGACCTCGACGCCGTGCGCCCGCAGCGCCTCGGCGAGGCCGGCGACCCGCAGGGCCTCCGGTCCCATGCTGGCGCCCCGGGCGCCGGCCCCCACGTCGGTGGGGGCGCCGATCAGGCTCACGTGTCGTGCTGCGGTCATGGTCGAACCTCTCTTGCTTGCTGGATGGCCCCGGCGGGCCGGATCAGGGGCCGTTGGCCGGGACCGCGGCGGTCCCGTCGTGGCCGTTCGTGCCGTTCGTGCCGTTGGCGCCATTCGTGGCGCCGCCGATGTCGTATTCCTTCATCAGCAGGCCCCAGGCCTCGTCGGCGGTCTCGACGTAATGGAAGAGCTGCTCGTCGCCCGGGCTGATCATGCCGGTGTCGATCAGCAGCTCGAAATCGATCAGGCGCGACCAGAAGTCGCGTCCGAACAGCAGGATCGGACGCCGGCGGCACTTGCCGGTCTGGATCAGCGTCAGCGTCTCGAAGAGTTCGTCCAGCGTCCCGTAGCCGCCAGGGAAGGCCGCCAGCGCCACCGACCGCATCAGGAAGTGCATCTTGCGCAGCCCGAAGTAGTGGAAGCGGAAGCAGAGCTCCGGCGTGATGTACTGGTTCGGGCGCTGCTCGTGCGGCAGCACGATGTTCAGTCCGATGCTGCGGCCGCCGGCCTCGTGCGCGCCGCGGTTGCCCGCTTCCATGATGCCGGGACCGCCGCCGGTGACGACGTACAGCGGGTGCGCGAAGTCCTTGGTCGTCTCGGTGACCAGGCGCGCGAACTTGCGCGCTTCCTCGTAGTAGCCGCTCATCACCAGGCGGCGCTCGGCGCGCTGCACGGCGGCCTCGTCCTTGGCGGCACGGGCCGCGTCGACGGCGGCCTGCGCCGACTCGCGGTCGGCGATGCGCGCGCTGCCGAAGATCACCACCGTCGACTGGATGTTCAGCTCCTGCTGGATGAGCTCCGGTTTGAGCAGCTCGAGCTGCATGCGCACCGGGCGCAATTCCGGCCGGACCAGGAAGTCCGTGTCGGTGAACGCCAACTGGTACGCCGCCGGCGGATTGGCATCGAAGGCCGCGTCGAAGGAGGCCTGCTGGGCCGCTTCCTCCTGCGCTGAGGGGAAGTTGCGGGCGGTGAGTTTGTCGCTTCTGATCATGATTCGATGGCCCGGAACTTTACGGGCGTAGCCACTTAATTTCTGTTCGTTCGCCGGCGGCGGACAGGGCCGCGCCCGGCGGTTTGTTGCGCGGGGTCAGGTCGTGCCGCAGCACGGGCAGCGCGGGTCGCGGGCGACCTTCAGATCGGTCCACTCCATGCGGCGCGCATCCAGCATCAGTAGCCGGCCTGGCAAGGCCGACCCCATGCCCGCCAGAAGCTTCAGGGCCTCGGCGGCCTGCATGCTGCCGATGATCCCGACCAGCGGCGCGAACACGCCCATCACCGCGCAGCGTTGTTCTTCTGGCGGGTGGTCCGCCGGGAACAGGCAGGCGTAGCAGGGGAAGGCGCGCTCGCGGCTGTCATAGACGCTCAGTTGCGCGTCGAAGCCCAGCGCTGCGCCCGAGACCAGCGGTTTGCCGTGCTTCACGCAGGCGGCGTTGACGAGGTGACGCGTCGGGAAGTTGTCGGTGCAGTCCAGCACGACGTCGGCCTGCGGCACGAGTTCGTCGAGCAGGGCCGCGTCGGCGCGCACGGTGACGGTCCGGACGCGCGGCTCCGGGTTGATCGCCGCGATGCCGGCGGCGGCCGATTCGGCCTTGGGCTGGTCCACGCGCGCCAGGCTGTGGGCGATCTGGCGCTGGAGATTCGTCACGTCGACGCGGTCGTGGTCGACCAGCGTGATGCGGCCGACGCCGGCCGTGCCCAGGAACAGCGCCGCGGGCGATCCCAGCCCGCCCGCGCCGATCACCAGCGCGTGCGCGTCCAGCAGGCGCTGTTGGCCCTCGACGCCGATGTCGTCCAGCAGGATGTGGCGCGAGTAGCGCAGCAGTTGGTCGTCATCCATGGCTCATTCCGGCACGGCATCGTCGGTGGTCTGCGGCTGCCGCAGGCCGACCTGCAGCGGCAGCTTCAGCGTTTCCTTGCCGCGTTGCACGGCGATCAGGGTCTGGCTGTCGGGCTTCAGCGCCGCGACGACGTTGACCAGCTCGCGCGGCGATCGCACCGGTTGCCCCGCCACCTCGACGACGACGTCGCCGGCCTCCAGACCGGCCTTGGCCGCCGGGCTCGCCTTGAAGACTTCCTTGACCAGCACGCCGTGATCGACGGAGAGCTTCAGCGTGTCGACGACCTCGGCGTTGACGTCGCCGGTGATCACGCCCAGCCAGCCGCGCGAGACCTTGCCGTCCTTCACCAGCGCTTCCAGCACCTGGTACGCGGAGTCCACCGGAATCGCGAAGCCGATGCCCAGGCTGCCGCCGCCGGTGCGCGAGTAGATCGCCGTGTTGATGCCGACCAGCCGTCCCTGCACGTCGACGAGCGCGCCGCCGGAGTTGCCGGGATTGATCGCGGCATCGGTCTGGATGAAGTTCTCGAAGGTGCTCAGGCCGAGCTGGGTGCGGCCCAGCGCGCTGATGATGCCGGAGGTCACCGTCTGGCCGACGTTGAAGGGATTGCCGATCGCCAGTACCACGTCGCCGACCTGCAGCTCGCCGGCCTTGCCCGGGTGGATCACCGGCAGCGGCGGCGGCAAGGTGATGCGCAGGACGGCCAGGTCGGTCTCGGGATCGGTGCCGACCAGGCGCGCCGGCGTGTCGCGGCCGTCGGCCAGCTGCACGCGGATCTCGGTCGCACCCGCGACGACATGGTTGTTGGTCAGCACGTAGCCTTCGGGCGAGACGATCACGCCCGACCCCAGCCCGGTCTGCGGCCGCTGCTGCTGGGGCCGCTTGCCGAAGTGAAAGCGCAGCCAGGGGTCGGCGTCGATCTCGCGCTGGCTGGGCGCGGGCTTGTTGGCCAGCACCGCGACCACCGCCGGCGACGCCGCCTGGGCCGCCGCCGCGAAGCTGAACTGCACCGAGGCACGCGGCGGGGCCCCGGCCGCGGCGGGCAGCGTTGGCACGACCTTGGGGGCCTCGTGCAGCCATTCGGGCTTGAGCGTGGCCACGACGAAGTAGCCGGCCAGCGCCACCGTGGTGGCCTGGGAGAAAATCAGCCAGGTTTGACGCAAGAGAGATCCTGTCATGGCACATCGCACGGAGCTGGAGCGGCTGCTCGCCGCCACGCTGGAGCCCACGCGCTTCAAGGATTATGGGCCGAACGGCCTTCAGGTCGAGGGACGCGACCAGATCCGGCAACTGGTGTGCGGGGTCACCGCGAGCCTCGCGCTGATCGACGCCGCCATCGAGGCCGGGGCCGATGCGATCCTGGTCCACCACGGGCTGTTCTGGCGCGGCCAGGACGGCCGTGTGACGGGCTGGATGAAGCAGCGCCTGTCGCGGCTGCTGACGAACGAGATCAACCTGTTCGCCTACCACCTGCCGCTGGATGCGCATCCGGAACTCGGCAACAACGCGCAGCTTGCGAAACATCTGGGCTGGGCCGCCGAGGGCCGTTTTGGCGAACAGGACCTGGGCTGCATCGGCGCGCTGCCGACCGCCCTCGAGTCGCTGGAGGCGCTGGGCGCCCACGTCGAACAGCGGCTCGGCCGCGCGACGATCCAGGCCGCCGGCGACGGGCGTCCGCTCAAGCGCGTCGCCTGGTGCACCGGCGGGGCGCAAGGCTACTTCGAGGCGGCCATCGCCGCGGGCGCGGACGTGTTCATCACCGGCGAGATCTCCGAGCCGCAGGCGCATTACGCGGCCGAGACCGGCGTGGCCTTCATCGCCGCCGGCCATCATGCGACCGAACGCTACGGCGTGCAGGCCCTCGGCCGCCAGGTGGCCGAGCAGCTGGGCCTGCAGTGCCGCTTCATCGACATTCCCAATCCCGCATGAACGCTGATATCAAGAGCACCCGCCCGCTGCTGCTGACGATGGGCGATGCCTGCGGCATCGGCCCGGAGATCGCCGTCGCCGCCTGGGCGCAGGACCGCGGGTCGGATCTGCGGCTCGTCGGCGATGCCGGCGTGTTCCGGCGCGCGTTGGACTTCATGGGCTTGCAACTGCCGGTGGCAGTCCTCGAGGCCGCCGACGATCCGGTGCCGCCGGATTGCCTGCCCGTGTGGCAGCCGTCGGGGTTGCCTCAAGACCTGCTCGCCCAGCCGCTGGGCCGCGTGAGCGCGCAAGCAGGGGCTGCGGCGGCGCGCTGCATCGTCGCCGCGACGCAGGAGCAACTGGCCGGGCGATCCCGTGCGCTGGTGACGGCGCCCATCCACAAGGAAGCCCTGCATGCCGCCGGCATCGATCATCCGGGCCATACCGAGCTGCTGCAGGCGCTGTGCGCGGATCCGGACGACCGGTTGCCGCCGGTGCGCATGATGCTGGCCAACGAGGAACTCCGCGTCGTGCTGGTGACGATCCATGTGGCGCTGCGCCAGGCGGTCGACCAGATCACCACCGGGCGCGTGCTGCAGACGATCCGCATCGCCGACGCGGCGCTCCGCCGCGCCGGCATCGCCGCGCCGCGCATCGCTGTGGCGGGCCTGAACCCGCATGCGGGAGAGGGCGGACTGTTCGGCAGCGAGGAGATCGAATACATCGCCCCGGCGATCGCGCAGGCCCGCAGCCTCGGCGTCGATGCGAGCGGCCCCTTCGCGCCGGACACGGTGTTCATGCGGGCGCGCCACGCGCCGCCCAGGCACCCGGGCGAGTTCGACGCCGTCGTCGCGATGACGCACGATCAGGGGCTGATCCCGGTGAAGTACCTGGGCGTGGAGGAGGGCGTCAACGTGACGCTGGGCCTGCCGCTGGTGCGGACCAGTCCCGATCACGGCACCGCGTTCGACATCGCCGGAACGGGGCGCGCCGACCCGTCGAGCATGCTGGCGGCGATCCGCATGGCGCGGACGATGTCGGCCTGAACCGCCGCACCTGACCGGCGATCCGGCCCGCCGGCCGGACACCCCCCTCATGGGGAACTCTCCCTGGTGGATTCCGCGCGGGGCGTTGCCGATAATCGTTGGCATCACATCAATTCGGGGAGTTCGAGATGGAAGCAGGACGGACGATGCGGCCAGGCCGCCTGGCCTTGCTGGCGCTGGCGGGCGCGCTGCAGTTCGGAGGCGTGGGCGCCGTTTCGGCGCAAGAGGTGCAGCAGCCGTTGAACGTCTGGTTCGACGTGCTGTTCGACGAGAACGGCCAGGCCAAGGAAGTCGTGCCGATCGATGAGGCGTCGCAATCACCGGCCTTCTGGCAGCAGATGACCGCCCGGCTGCAGAAGGCCAAGATCCCGCCCCGGCAGGAAGACGGGAAGAACGCGAGTTTCCGTACCGGCGTTCGCCTGTACCTGAACGTCGACAAGGTGAAGTCGACGGTCGCCATCCGCTCGATGCAGATGACGCCTATCCCAACGAAGATCGCTTACGCCGCCTATCCCAAGGACGCCGCGTCGAACGCCGGCTGGGAAGGCGAACTCAAGATGATCTGCCGCGTCGGCACCGACGGCACCTGCGTGCAGACCAGCGTCGAGATGCCGGCGGGCATGCCCGAGTCGCTGCGCCGCTACGGTCGGGCCTCGATGGAGCAGTGGCGTTTCAAGCCGCAGGAAGTGAACGGGAAGGCCGTCGAAGGCGAGTACGTCGAGCTGATGCGACTGAAGACCGAGGACAACCTGCCGGTCGATTTCCGCGAGCCGCGCAAGCTGTAAGCACCTGCGGTGAGCACCGGCGTCCGCGCCGGTGCGGGGCTGCTCAGTGCTTTGCGCCGAGCGCGGCCAGTTGCTGACGGGCCCGCGCCGTGGCGCGCTCCAGCAGGTGGGCGTGTTCGAACGCCCGCAAACGGCCAGCCTCGCACAGCTTGTGCAGCATGCGCGAGGTCATCGTCAGCGTCTCCTGATGCTTCGTCCCGTGGGTGAAGATGAAGAAGCTGCGCGTGCCGCTGATGTGGGCCAGTCTGACCTTGATCCAGTCGCCGTCGCGATGCATCCGGTAGGCGGTGCCGATCTGGAGGTGGTCGATCAGCAGCTCGCCTGACGGCGGCGACGGTGCTTCCTCCGCGGCCGGCAGGCCGTCGATGCTGATGTCCACCGCCTGCAGCGGCTGATGTTCGTCGGCGCCGAGGTCCAGGTCGATGTCGACATGGCCATCCCAGTCGACGTGCTCGTCCTCCATGAAACCGAGCCGCTTGGCCTCCTCGTCGGAGAGCTTCTCGCTCAGGTCCAGATCCAGCGGCGCGGCGCCAGGCCCCGGCAGGTCCTGTTCGCGCGGGGGCGCCAGGCCGAAGACCGACTCCAACTGCTTGGCCAGCAGGTTGTATTCGAGCGGGCTCAGCGCCTGGCCCTTCAAGGACTCGGCGTGCGCGGGCAGCAGTTCGGCGAAGAACTTCTTGCGCTCGGGCTCGGGCCAGCGGACCAGGTCCAGGCCCTCGTTGAGCGTGCGCATCAGCACCGGCAACGAGGCGAGGAAGCCCTGTCGCTGCTGGGGCGTCGTCTTCGGCTGGACCGACAGCACCAGATCGCGGCCCATGTTGCGCAGGCGCTCGACCAGCGCCGCGTCCAGGTTCGGATGGCGCGAGGCGTGCACCAGCACCTCGCTCCAGGTCTGCGTGAGGAAGTCGCGCAGGAAGTCGCGCATGTCCACGCTGGCCATCGCCTGCTGCAGCTGCTGCATGTAGCGGCGCTGCAGGCGGAGTTCGGTTTCCTTGCGTTCCAGCAGCGCGGCGGTGTCGCCTTGCGCCTTCAGCGTCTGGGCTGTCTGGTCCTGGATGAAATGCTCGAGCTGGCCGAGCTTGGACTCGTACAGCTCCATCCGGTCGAAGTCGCCGCTGACGACGTCCTGGATCAGGTCGCGAACCAGGGCGAGGAAGGACTTGCCGGGCTCGTCGGTGAAGTCGTCGTAGGCCGCGGCCAGCGTCGCGATTCGATTGACCAGCCGCCGCACCGGATGCCGGCGCGAGGAGAAGAAGGAGCGGTCGCCCAGCGCCGCGCGCAGCACCGGCAGTTGCAGGCGTGCGATCTGCTGCGCCATCAGCGGCGGCAGCTTGGCGTCGGACAGGATCTGGTCGAACAGGCCGGCCACCACGTCGATCACCATGTGATCGAGCGAGCCGCTGGCCGCCTGTCTCAGCTCATCGCGATGCAGGTGGATCAGGTTGGGCGGCAGGACGATCGGGCCGCCTTCGACGTAACTGCCGGGATCGCCATCCCAACCTTGCCACTGGCTGTTCACGGGCAGCGAGCCGCCGCCGGTCGCGGGACCGCCGAGCGTGGGGCTCATCGCCAGCCGACGCATCAGGTCCATCAGCTGCGGATCGACCGACCAGCCCATGCCGCCGCCGGCACCGCCACCGGTCGTCGCATACCCTTCCGGGCCTGCGCCGTGGAATCCGCCGGCCACGCTGTGCAGGCCGCCGGCGCGGCTGCCATGGACGGCCGGGTGGAGCGCGCCCGGCAGCGTGGCGTAGCGGCTGTCGTGCAAGGGCACGCCCGACGTCGTGCCGCCATGCAAGGACTGACCCCGCGTGGCGCCGGCGACCCCCCGCACGCGCAGGTCCTGCGGACGCAGGCCGCGGCTGCGGAACAGGCCGGCGATGTCGGCGTAGCAGGCGCGCATCTCCAGCGACAGCGCCCGGGTGAGTTCATCAGTCAGGACCTGGCGCGTGTCCGGGTCGTCGGTGACCGCGTTCACGGCCTCGATCAGCGCCTGGGCGATGGCCTGCGGGCGCAGCGGGTGACGGTCCTCGTCCACGCCGGGGATGTCGCCCATGTAGGAATTGACCTCGCGCAGTTCCCACTCGCTCTGGTGGCCCAGCGCCAGACCGATGCGATCCGTGGCGACCAGCGTGTTGACCTGGTCGTCGTCCATCAGGGACAGCTCGTCCCACTGGGTCGCCTTGGGTGCGGCACGTGCCGCGCCGGGCGTGGCGGCGCCTCCGCTCGGCGCCTCGGCCGCCTGCTGGCGCATGGACTGGTCGAAGCGCTGCGAGAACAGCGCCTGATGCTTGCGGAAAATGAATTGCGCGGACAGCAGCGCGTCCCGCCGCTTGGCCTGTCCAGAGGACAGGGCGGCGAGACCGAGACCTTCAGCGCCGCGTTCCGCGGCTTGTTCCGCCGCGAGGCGTACGCGTTGGAGCGCAGCGTCGACGTGGGGGTTCAGACGGTTCATCGAGGCATCGAGCACATTGTGGTGACCGCACCACACGCCAAGTATCGACGATGGCCATCCCCCGTCCGGGTGGGGCTCACCCGGCTTGTGCGCAAAAGGTGACGAATGAGAGGAGCTTTACGCTTTGTCACGCCTCAGCGCGTCGCGGATCTCGCGCAGCAGCTGGATGTCTTCCGGCGTCGCGGCGGGCTCCGCCGGGGCGGCGGGGGTGTCGCGCTTGAGGCGGTTCACCTGCTTCACCATGATGAAGATGATGAAGGCCAGGATGATGAAGTTCAACAGCACGGTCAGGAAGTTGCCGTAGGCGAAGAGCGGCACGCCCGCCTTGGTCAGGGCCTCATAGGTCATCGGGCCGGCGTAGTTGGCCGGCGGGTCCGACAGCATGATGAAGTAGCTGCTGAAGTCCAGTCCCCCGACCGCCTTGCCGACGATCGGCATGATCAGGTCCTTGACCACCGAGTCGACGATCTTGCCGAAGGCGGCGCCGATGATCACGCCGACGGCGAGGTCCATCACGTTGCCCTTGACGGCGAACTCACGGAATTCGGTCAAAAAACCCATCGCTTGCTCCTTGTGCTTCGCGTGTGCGAAGGCGTCCACTACCAATCGCTTTCCCGGGGTAGCCCTCCGCCTCCGGGCAAGCATCCTAACGGCGTTTGCACCACGACAAATGTCAACGTGGTGCACCGATGCACATCGGTAGAGCGCCTAGGGGCGCGCCGGAAGTTTCTTACCTAGAATCTTTGGTTGCCCCTGATCAGAAGTTCCCTGTAAGGACCCTCATGAGTGACCCACAAGTGGACCAAGGCAAGCGCACCTGGCTGATTGCGACCGGATGCGCGGGAGCAGTAGGCGGCGTGGCCACCGCCGTCCCGTTCGTCAGTACCTTCGCGCCGAGCGAACGCGCCAAGGCGGCCGGTGCCGCCGTCGAGGTGGACATCGGCGGTCTCGCCCCCGGTCAGAAACTGACCGTCGAATGGCGTGGCAAGCCGGTCTGGATCGTGCGCCGGACCAAGGAGCAGCTCGATGCGCTCAAAGGCAACGATCCGGAACTGGCCGACCCGCAGTCCGACCGCAAGGCCTTCCCGATCCCGGAGTACGCCAAGAACGAATGGCGCTCGCTCAAGCCGGAATACCTGGTCGTCGTCGGCATCTGCAGCCACCTCGGCTGCTCGCCGAGCGACAAGTTCCAGGCCGGCCCGCAGCCTTCGCTGCCGGACAACTGGCACGGCGGCTTCCTGTGCCCCTGCCACGGCTCGACCTTCGACATGGCCGGCCGCGTCTTCAAGAACAAGCCCGCGCCCGACAACCTCGAGGTGCCGCCTTATGCGTTCCTGTCCGACACCCGGCTGTTGATCGGTGAAGACAAGAAGGCCTAACTCCCCAGGAACAGGACCGAGGCAGACTACACATGGCTGAATTCAAGGAAGCACCCGCCGGAGCCCCCTTGGGCGTCAAGCTGATGACCTGGGTGGACAACCGGTTCCCCGCGTCCAAGCTCTACAAGGAGCACATGTCGGAGTACTACGCTCCGAAGAACTTCAACTGGTGGTACATCTTCGGCTCGCTGGCGCTGCTGGTGCTGGTGATCCAGATCGTCACCGGGATCTTCCTGGTGATGCACTACAAGCCGGACTCGACGCTCGCGTTCGCGTCGGTCGAATACATCATGCGGGACGTCCCCTGGGGATGGCTGATCCGCTACATGCACTCGACGGGCGCGTCGGCGTTCTTCGTCGTCGTCTACCTGCACATGTTCCGCGGGCTGCTGTACGGCTCGTACCGCAAGCCGCGCGAACTGGTGTGGATCTTCGGCTGCGCGATCTTCCTGTGCCTGATGGCCGAGGCCTTCATGGGCTACCTGCTGCCGTGGGGCCAGATGTCCTACTGGGGCGCGCAGGTGATCGTGAACCTGTTCGCCGCCGTGCCCTTTGTCGGCAACGACCTGGCGCTGCTGATCCGCGGCGACTACGTGGTCGGGGACGCGACGCTGAACCGCTTCTTCAGCTTCCACGTGATCGCGGTGCCGCTGGTGCTGCTGGGCCTGGTCGTCGCGCACATCATCGCGTTGCACGAGGTCGGCTCGAACAACCCGGACGGCGTGGAGATCAAGGCGACGAAGGGACCGGACGGCCATGCGCTCGACGGCATCCCGTTCCATCCGTACTACACGGTGCACGACATCTTCGGCGTCGGCCTCTTCCTGATGGCCTTCTCGGCGGTGATCTTCTTCGCGCCGGAACTGGGCGGCTACTTCCTGGAGTACAACAACTTCATCCCGGCCGACCCGCTGAAGACGCCGCCGCACATCGCGCCGGTCTGGTACTTCACGCCCTTCTATTCGATGCTGCGCGCCACGACCGATGTGATGGTCCAGGTGCTGTGCGGCGTGATCGCGCTGTCGGCGGTCATCACGCTGCTGCGCGGCGGGCTGTCGACGCTGGGCAAGGGGATCGTGGTGGTGGGTGCGGTGGTCGGCATCGCGCTGCTGCTGACCTTCGACGCGAAGTTCTGGGGTGTCGTCGTCATGGGCGGCGCGGTCATCATCCTGTTCTTCCTCCCCTGGCTGGACCACAGCCCGGTCAAGTCGATCCGCTACCGGCCCGACTGGCACAAGTATCTCTACGGCATCTTCGTGCTGCTCTTCCTCGTGCTGGGCTACCTGGGCGTCAAGCCGCCGTCGGATGCGGGAACGATCGTGTCGCAGATCGGCACGCTGTACTACTTCGGCTTCTTCCTGTTGATGCCGTGGTGGAGCCGCGCCGGCACCTTCAAGCCGGTGCCCGATCGCGTCACGTTTCACCCGCACTGAACCGCCAACGTCACGGAGTCGAACGAATGAAGAAAATCATCGCCACGCTGCTGACGTCGCTGTGCCTGGGCGCGGGCCTGACGTCGACGGCGCTCGCGTCTGAGGGCGGCATCGAATGGGACCGCTTCCCGACGTCGAAGATGAACGATCTGGCCGCGTTGCAGCACGGCGCCAAGATCTTCGTCAACTACTGCCTGAACTGTCACAGCGCGGCCTACATGCGCTACAACCGGCTGAAGGACATCGGCCTGACCGACGAGCAGATCAAGGGCAACCTGCTGTTCGCCGGAGACAAGGTGGGCGAGACGATGAAGGTCTCGCTGGACCCGAAACAGGCCAAGGAATGGTTCGGCGCGCTGCCGCCGGACCTCACCGTGATCGCCCGTTCACGGGCCGACGGTGCGAAGGGAACAGGGGCGGATTACCTCTATACCTACCTGAGAAAATACTACCGCGACGAAACCAAGGCCACGGGATGGAATAATCTCGCTTTCCCCAGCGTGGCCATGCCGCATGTGCTGTGGGAGCTCCAGGGCGTCCGCACCGCCAGGTTCGAGGAAGAAAAAGACCCGCATGACCCGGCCAAGGTCACGCATGTCTTCAAGGACTTCGTACAGGTGACGCCCGGGACGATGACGCCGCAGCAGTACGACGAGTCCGTTGCCGACCTGGTCGCCTATCTCCAGTGGATGGGCGAGCCGGCGCAAGGGACCCGTTTCCGGCTGGGGATCATCGTGGTGCTGTTCCTGCTGGGGTTCACCGTGTTCGCCTGGCGCTTGAATGCCTCCTTCTGGAAGGACATCAAGTAAGAACCGATGACTCGGCCGAGGGCCGGGTCCTCAAGCGCAGTGGGGCGCCGAACAGGCTCCCACTGCGTTGTCGTTTGTCTGTTCGGTCTTTGACCGCGCCGGCGTTGAACTGTGTTGTTTGTAGAAATCGATGAAGCCGAGAGGCTTCGATCAGGAGTCCACTGCCATGATGGTGCTTTATTCCGGAACCACTTGCCCCTACTCGCACCGTTGCCGGTTCGTGCTGTTCGAGAAGGGCATGGACTTCGAGATCCGTGACGTCGACCTGTTCGCCAAGCCCGAAGACATCGCGCTGATGAACCCGTACAACGAGGTGCCCATCCTCGTGGAACGCGACCTCATCCTGTACGAGTCGCACATCATCAACGAGTACATCGACGAGCGCTTCCCGCATCCGCAGCTGATGCCCGGCGACCCGGTGGCCCGTGCCCGCGTGCGCCTGTTCCTGTTCAACTTCGAGAAGGAACTGTTCGCCCACGTCAACGTGCTGGAGAACCGCGGCCAGGCGGTCAAGCCGACCGAGAAGCAGCTGGAAAAGGCGCGGTCGCAGATCCGTGACCGCCTGACGCAGCTGGCGCCCATCTTCCTGAAGAACAAGTACATGCTGGGCGACGACTTCTCGATGCTGGACGTCGCGATCGCGCCGCTGCTGTGGCGCCTGGACTACTACGGCATCGACATGTCGAAGAACGCCGTGCCGCTGCTGAAGTACGCGGAACGGATCTTCTCGCGTCCGGCCTACATCGAGGCGCTGACGCCGTCCGAGAAGGTGATGCGCAAGTAATACACTGGCTCCCCATGGATGACAGCAAGGACGGCGGCGGTCTCGCCGCCAGCTCGACGCGGCCGTACCTGATCCGCGCCCTGCACGAGTGGTGCACGGACAACGGGTTCACGCCCTATGTCGCGGTGCACGTGGATCGCACGGTCCAGGTGCCGATGGAGTACGTGAGCAACAACGAGATCGTGCTCAACGTCGGTTTCGACGCGACCAGCAACCTGGACCTGGGCAATGAACTGATCCAGTTCAAGGCCCGGTTCGGTGGCGTGGCGCGCGAGATCATCGTGCCGGTCGATCACGTGGTCGCGATCTATGCGCGCGAGAACGGCCAGGGTATGGCTTTCCCGCCGCCGACTCCGGAAGATGCCGCCGCGCGTCAGCCGGCGGCCAGCGCGCCGCGAGGATTGCGGCTGGCGTCGGACGCGAACGGCGGCAATGGCAACGCCGGTGCGCCGCCGGTCGAGACCAAGCCGGAGCCGATTGCACCGGCGGCCACGACGCCGCCGGAGGACGACGATCCGGGTGCGGGTCCGTCGGGCGGTCGCCCGGCGCTCAAGCGCATCAAGTGATCGTTTGAACCCCGTTCAAGTGCGGGGGCAAGTGTTGTGGGGGAAGGGCGGTTTTTCGCTCCGGACCCCTCGAAGCTGCGTCTAGAATGCAGCCCGCGCCGCAGCTTCTGCGGCGCTCCAGTTTTCCTTGTGCCGGCTTAGCTCAGTTGGTAGAGCAACCGCCTTGTAAGCGGTAGGTCATCAGTTCGAATCCGATAGCCGGCACCATCGAACACGCAGGCGCCACGCCTGTTTCGAAGCCCTGTTTCGTCCACCGACGAGCCGGGGCTTCGGTCCTTCTGGCCTCGAGCCTTTGGACGCCGACACCCCCAAAAGGCGGTGTCGCCATGCTTGACACTTGTGTGAAGTTACTCACGTAACGACATGTACGTGATTGATTTCAAAGAGAAATCAGTTGTGGCATAGGCTTTGCTCTGGCCGCCCCCGTGTTCAACGCGCCGGTTCACCTCCACACGCCGGCCTTCACGGGAAACTCCATGCACAGCTTGTTCCGTCGCGGTGTCGCCGCCCTGGCCACCGTCACCGCCCTCGGTCTTTCCGCCGTGGCTCATGCGGCACCGACCAACTTCTCGTTCGCCGGCAGCTTCGTGCAGGCCAACGATGTCCAGACCTTCACCTTTGCCGCGAACGGCTCGTCGGCGGTCCGCCTGATCACCTACAGCTACGCGGGAGGCACGCAGGCCAACGGCAACGTGGTGGTCGCCGGCGGCTTCGACCCGATCCTGGCGCTGTTCAACGCCAGCGGCGTGCTGGTGGGCCAGAACGACGATGCCACCAGCAACACGCCCGGCACCTGCGGCGGCGGCGCAGTGAATCCCGATCCGGCTGGCGGCCAACGCTGGGATACCTGCCTGGACCTGACGCTGAGCGCCGGCGTCTACACGGTCGCGGTCATGCAGTTCGACAACTTCGCGCTCGGCCCCAACCTGGCCAACGGCTTCACCTACGACGGCAATCCGAACTTCCTGAACGGCAAGTGCGCCAACGGCGTGTTCTGCGACGCCGGCGGTCGCGAGCGCAACGCGCTGTGGGCCTTCGACATTCTGAACGTCGAAGGCGCCCAGCAGAACGACGTGCCGGAACCGGCGACGCTGGCCCTGGCCGCGATCGCGCTGGCCGGACTGGGCGGCGCGCGCCGTCTGCGCCGCAAGGACTGACCCCGAAGCGGGAGAACGACAAGGGACCGCCTCGGCGGTCCCTTTCTCGTTGTGGAGTGAAGTGAGCTTGGAACGGCGGGCGGCTCAGGATTGCCTGACGCGGATCCGGAGCTCGCCTTCCAGCAGCAGACCTTCTTCGCGCAGCAGCCGCAGCAGCGTTGGCTGGAGGTGGCGCAGCTTGGCCGCGATGGCGGCGTTGTCCGCCACCAGCGTCCAGCCCTGCTCGTCGAGCGTGCCGGCCTGCACGAAGCGCTTCATCGCGCCCGGCAGCGCCACGCTCACCGCCGCCAGATGCCGGCGCGACAGCGCCAGCTGGTTCCCCAACCGGGCCAGCATGCCGTTCTGCGACATGGCCCGCCCGAAGTCCAGCGGATCCGGCGTGTCGGGCTTGGCGCGAGGGGGCAGATAGCGGGTGGCCATGGGGCGGCAGTGTAGTCCTGCCGCTCGGAAACCCGGAGCCCGCCGCCGGTCCGGCGCGGGCTGCTCCGCCCGAGGCCGCCGGGGGCCGGGTGCTAAACTCCGCCGGTTTTTCTCCGCGCAGACGCTTGCAACCCGAGGCCTCAGGCCTCATGTGCACCGATCGCGCGGCGCTGCCCTCATCAGGCCGCCCACGAGGCGGTCCGCCGGGCGTCCAGGCCCGGTCGACCGGGCCCCCCACAGAACTTCAAAAAGCCGCATGTTGCCCAAGCTTTTGACCCAGATTTTCGGCAGTCGCAACGAGCGCCTGCTCAAGACCTATCGCAAGGACGTCGAGCGCATCAACGCGCTGGAACCGCAGTTCGAGGGCCTGAGCGACGACCAGTTGCGCGCGAAGACCGAGGAGTTCAAGCAGCGCATCGCCAAGGGCGAGACCGTCGACGACATCCTGCCCGAGGCCTTCGCCGTCTGCCGCGAAGGCAGCAAGCGCATCCTGAAGATGCGCCACTTCGACGTGCAGCTGATCGGCGGCATGGTCCTGAACGCCGGCAAGATCGCTGAAATGCGCACCGGCGAGGGCAAGACGCTGATGGCGACGCTGCCGGTCTACCTGAATGCCCTGACCGGCAAGGGCGTGCACGTCGTGACGGTCAACGACTACCTGGCCCGCCGCGACGCCGAATGGATGGGTCGCCTGTACCGCTTCCTCGGCCTGACCGTGGGCATCAACTACTCGGGCCTGGCGCGCGACGAGAAGCAGGCCGCCTACGGCGCCGACGTCACCTACGGCACCAACAACGAGTACGGCTTCGACCACCTGCGCGACAACATGGTCTACGAGGTGCGCGACCGCGTGCAGCGCAGCCTGGCCTACGCGATCGTCGACGAGGTGGACTCGATCCTGATCGACGAGGCGCGCACGCCGCTGATCATCTCCGGCCAGGCCGAAGACCACACCCAGATGTACGTGGCGATCAACGCGGTCTCGCCGCAGTTGAAGCGCCAGGTCGGTGAACTGGATCCCCGCACCGGCGAGGGCGTGATCGAGCCCGGCGACTTCACCGTCGACGAGAAATCGCACCAGATCTACCTGACCGAGGACGGTCACGAGAACGCCGAGCGCCTGCTGGGCCAGGCCGGTCTGCTGGCCGAGGGCGCGTCGCTGTACGACGCCGCCAACATCACGCTGATGCACCACCTGTACGCGTCGCTGCGCGCCCACCACGTGTATCACCGCGATACCAACTACGTGGTGCAGAACGGTGAAGTCATCATCGTCGACGAGTTCACCGGCCGCCTGATGACGGGCCGCCGCTGGAGCGACGGCCTGCACCAGGCCGTCGAGGCCAAGGAAGGCGTGCAGATCCAGGCCGAGAACCAGACCCTGGCCTCCATCACCTTCCAGAACTATTTCCGCATGTACGGCAAGCTGTCCGGCATGACGGGCACGGCCGACACCGAGGCCTACGAGTTCCAGGAAATCTACGGTCTGGAAACCGTCGTCATCCCGCCGAACCGCCCGACCATCCGCAAGGACGAACTGGACCTGGTCTACAAGACCGACAAGGAAAAGTACAACGCCGTCATCGAGGACATCCGCGCCTGCCACGAGCGCGGCCAGCCGGTGCTGGTGGGCACGACGTCCATCGAGAACTCGGAGCTGATCTCCAAGCTGCTCAACCAGGCCAAGCTGCCGCACAACGTGCTGAACGCCAAGCAGCACGAGAAGGAGGCGCAGATCGTCGCCCAGGCCGGCCGCCCGGGCGTCATCACCATCGCCACCAACATGGCCGGCCGCGGCACCGACATCGTGCTGGGCGGCAATGTCGAGAACCAGGTCAAGTTCCTCGAGGCCGACGAGGCCGTTCCGGCCGACGAGAAAGCACGCCGCATCCAGCAACTGCACGACGAATGGCAGGGCCTGCACGACAAGGTCAAGGCCGAG
>NZ_DASVNZ010000258.1:0-22496 GCF_036486225.1 Roseateles sp.
GATCGATCCGGACAAGACCATCGCCGCGCCGACCTCGGACGCGGGCGACGGTCCGGCCAAGGTCGGCCAGATCGTGCAGGCTTCGTTCAAGGGCGGCAACGCCAACGGCAAGCGCCTGATGCTGATCGCCCACATGGACACCGTCTACCAGCGCGGCGGCCTGAAGCAGCAGCCCTTCCGCATCGACGGCAACCACGCCTACGGCCTGGGCATCGCCGACGACAAGCAGGGCGTCGCCACCATCCTGCATGCGCTGGCGATGCTGAAGTCGGTCGGTTTCAAGGACTACGCCGAGATCACCGTGCTGATCAACGGCGACGAGGAGATCGGCTCTCCGGGCTCGAGCCCGCTGATCACCAAGCTCGGCGGCGAGCACGACGCGGTGCTGTCCTTCGAAGGCGGCGGCGGCCCGACCTCGCCGGACACCATTCGCCTGGCCACCAGCGGCATCGCCTCCGTCGACCTCAAGGTCAAGGGACGTTCGTCTCATGCGGGCGCGGCGCCGGAAAAGGGCATCAACGCGCTGACCGAGCTGTCGCACCAGATCCTGCAGACGCGGGACCTGTCGGATCCGAAGCGCGGCCTGCACCTGAACTGGACGATGTCCAAGGCGGGCTCGGTGCGCAACGCGATTCCGGAGCGCGCCGAGGCCCAGGGGGACGCGCGCGCGGACCGCTTCTCCGACTTCGACGCCCTGGAGGCCGAGCTGCGCAAGCGCATCCAGAACAAGCTGGTCCCGGACGCGGAAGTGACCCTGAGCTTCAACCGCGGCCGCCCGCCGCTGGCGGCGACCGACGCCTCGCGAGCGCTGGCCGCGAAGGTCAAGGCGCTGGCCGACGAGCAGAAGCTGGAGCTCGTCGTGCGCGATCGCCCGACCGGCGGCGGCACCGACGCGGCCTATGCGTCGCTGGCCACGAAGGCGCCGGTGATCGAGGGCCTGGGCGTGCGCGGCTACGGCGCGCACAGCAGCGACAGCGAGTACGTCGTCGTCGACGCGATCGCCCCGAAGCTGGTGCTCGTCACGCGCCTGGTGATGGCCATCGGCAGCGGCAAGGCGCTCTGATCAGGCCTTCGGGTCAGGCCTTCGGGTAGAGCACCATCTGCGTGCAGCGGAACAGCGCGATCGTCTTGCCGTTGTGCGTGACGGTCGCGTCCCAGACTTGCGTGGTGCGGCCCATGTGGACGGCGGTGGCGAGGCACTCGATGACGCCGTCGCGGGCGGTGCCCAGGTGGTTGGACTTGAGTTCGACCGTGGTGAAGTTCTGCGCGCCCTCGGGCAGCGACGAGATGCAGCCGTAGCCGCAGCAGGTGTCGGCCAGCGTGACGACGCTGCCGGCATGCAGGTAGCCGTTGGGCGCCATGACCTGCTGGGTGACCGGCAGGCGCGCGAAGACGCGGCCCTTCTCGACCTCGACGATCTCGATGCCCATGTGGCCGGGCAGGCAGGCCGCGCCGCGCGCGTTGAAGTCCGTGATCATGTGATTCTGTGGTGCGGGTGATGCGAAGCCGGCATTGTCGTCGGCCTGTATCGGCGCATCGGCGGGCGGGCTGTTCCGGTGCGGGCGGGCGCGGCTGGGGATAATGAGCCGAGCCGATAGTCCAACGTGGAGTTCCCAGCATGTTCCAGCACGTCGACGCCTACGCGGGCGATCCCATCCTCAGCCTGAACGAGGCGTTCCAGAAGGATCCGCGCACGCAGAAGATCAACCTGTCCATCGGCATCTACTTCGATGACGACGGCCGCATCCCGATGCTGGACTCCGTGCGCCGGGCCGAACTGGCGGTGGTGGAACAGGCCGGCGCGCGGCCCTACCTGCCGATGGAGGGCGCGGCCAATTTCCGCACCGAGGTGCAGAAGCTGCTCTTCGGCGCGGACAGTGAGGCGCTGCAGAGCAAGCGCGTCGCGACGATCCAGGGCGTGGGCTCGTCGGGCGGGCTGAAGGTCGGCGCGGACTTCATCAAGCGCTACTTCCCCGACAGCGCGATCTACCTGAGCGACCCGACCTGGGACAACCACCGCGCGGTCTTCGAGGGCTCCTACATCGAGTGCCGCAGCTACCCGTACTACGACGCCCAGACCGGCGGCCTGCGTTTCGACGCGATGCTGCAGGCGCTGTCGGAAGCGCCGGCGCGCAGCGTCGTGCTGCTGCACGCGTGCTGCCACAACCCGACCGGCGTGGATCTGTCGCAGTCGCAATGGGACGCCTTGATCCCGGTGCTGAAGGAGCGCGAGCTGATCGCCTTCCTGGACCTGGCCTACCAGGGCTACGGCGACGGGCTGGAGCAGGACACCTTCGCGATCCGCGCGCTGGCCGCGGCGGGCCTGAGCTTCTTCGTCGCCAACAGCTTCTCCAAGAACATGAGCCTCTACGGCGAGCGCTGCGGCGCGTTGTCGGTGGTGTGCCCGGACGCGGCGCAGGCGGCCAACGTGCTGGGGCAGCTGAAGTTCACCATCCGCCGCAACTACTCGAACCCGCCGATGCACGGCGGCCAGGTCGTGGCCAAGGTGCTGGGCGACCCGGCGCTGCGCGCGCTGTGGGAAGGCGAGGTCGAGGAGATGCGTGAGCGCATCCTGGCGATGCGCAACGCGTTGTTCGAGGTGGTGTCGGCCAAGGTGCCGGGCCGCAACTTCGACTATTTCCTGAAGCAGCGCGGCATGTTCAGCTACACCGGCCTGACGCCGGAGCAGGTGGATCGTCTGCGCGAGGAATTCGGCGTCTACATCCTGCGCTCCGGCCGCATGTGCATCGCGGGCCTGAACACGCGCAACGTCGAAGCCACCGCGAACGCGATGGCGGCTGTCCTCGCCTGAGAACGAGGCGCCTCGGTCCCCCTGGAGAGGGACGACCGGGCCCCCTTTGCGCAGGTATTAGGAGGAATTTGCCGGCTTTGCCGGCAAGGGGGACTTCGCTCGGACTCAAACAGTCCTGAGGACTGTTTGAGCCTAGCGAAGGCCTGGGCCCTCTGGGCCCAGGCACGGAGCAAAGGGGGCCCGGTTGGCCCTCTCGCGCTCGGTGCCACCCAGGCACTCCTCTTGCGCGCATTCAACAAGGTTATGGGTAGCGGCACCGCTTTCATTGGCTGAGGGTGTCGTGAATCCGTAACCTCCCGGACCATTCAAGAATGAATTCGTCCGGGATGAAGCAGCTAGTCGTGATCGGTGGGGGCGTCGTGGGCGTCACCACCGCCTGGGCCCTGGCGGAGGCGGGGCATCGGGTGACGCTCGTGGAGCGTGAGGCCACGCTCGGCACTGGCGCGAGCCGTGCGAACGGCGGGCAGCTCAGCTACCGCTATGTGTCGCCGCTGGCCGACGCGGGCGTGCCGCTGAAGGCCTTGCGCTGGCTGCTCGATCCGGATGGACCCTTGCGCTTCAAGCCGGACGGCACGACGGCGCAATGGCGCTGGCTGGCCTCGTTCCTGGCGCACTGCCGCGGTCCGGTCAACCAGCGGACCACCGAGCGCCTGCTCGAGTTGGGCGCCTTCAGCCAGCAGTGTTTCGGCGAGTTGCAGCGGCACGCGGCGCTCGATGCCATCGCGCTGCGCACGCCGGGCAAGCTGGTCGTGTACCGCAAGGCCGAAGAGTTCGCCCGTGTCGCCGCGCGCACACCCGCCGGCGGGCCGGAGCGGGCGCTGACCCGCGATGAATGCGTCGCGATCGAGCCTTCGCTCGGCGACGGCGGCGCCCAGTGGCTGGCCGGCGGGATCTTCACCTCCGGCGAGGCGGTGGCCGATTGCCACGCGCTCAGCGTCCAGTTGGGCGAGCGGCTCGCCCGCCATCCGAATTTCCGAGGCCGGGTGAAGGCCAACGCCACCGGCTTCGTCGTCGAGGGCGACCGCGTCGTCGCGCTCAGGACGGACCAGGGCGACATGGTCGCCGACGGGATCGTGCTGGCCGCCGGCCTGCAGAGCGCGGCGCTGGCGGAGCTCGTCGACCTGCGGCTGCCGCTGTACCCGCTGAAGGGCTACAGCCTGTCCGCGCCGATCAACGGCGTGCACCGTCCGCCGACGGTCAGCGTCACCGACTTCGAGCGCAAGACGCTCTACGCCCGCATCGGCGACCAGCTGCGCGTGGCGGCGATGGTGGACCTCGTCGGCGACGACACGAGCATCGATCCGAAGCGCCTGGCGGCCTTGCAGCGCAACGTGCGCGAGACCTTCCCGAGGGCGGCGGACTACGACCGCGCCGTGCCCTGGGCCGGCCTGCGCCCGGCGACGCCGAGCGGCGCGCCCATGCTCGGCGAGACGCCGCTGCGCGGGCTGTGGCTGAATGTCGGCCATGGCGCCCTGGGATTCACCTTCTCGTTCGGCTCGGCCCGCATCGTGGCCGACCTCATCTCCGGCAAGCCCAGCCCGATCGCGCTGGACGGGCTGCAGCTCCGCGCCGCCTGAGGGCCCGCAATGACGGCGGCCCTCAAGCCCGTCGCGCTGGACGCCGCTTCGCTGGCCGAGGCGCTGCGGACGGCGGTGCTCGCGCAGGACTTCGGCGCCACGCTGGATCCGCAGGACGAGGGGCGCCCGATCCGGCACTTCCCGAGCATCGATCTCGCCGTCGTCGCGTTCCCGGAGAAGGGCACGCCGGTCGCGGCGAACGTGCTGTTCTCGCGCGAGCATCCGCAGGGCCTGGTCGCCGATATCGCGCCGGGTGCGGGGCCTGTGCGCAACATCCGGTTCCTGGCCGACCAACGCGATGCCGAGGGCAACTCGATCGCATGGCGGCCGGCGTCGGACTGGTCCGCGATGGACTGGACCCCGCTGGCCGGCGAGGTGGGCGAGGGCGGCGGCCGCGTGGTGGCGCCATACCCGGCGTCGCTCCTGAAGCTGATGCTGCTGGCGGGCGTGGGGCGGCTCGTCGATCAAGGGCGGGCGGGCTGGTGGCAAGCGCTGACCTATGCCGGTCGTGAGCGCGCCGTGTCCGACTGGGCCTACGACATGGTCACGTGGAGCAGCAACGAGGCGACCTCGGCGCTGGTCACGCTGATGCATGCGGCCGGTGCCATCCGTCGCGATGGCGGTCGCGAGGTGCGCAACGAGCTGCACACGCTGTTTGCCGCGCTCGGTCTGACGACGCTGCGCTTCGCCAACACGACGGCGGAGGGCGGCTGGGGCAATGGGTCGGGATCCGGCGTCGGCCAGATCCAGATGACCGCGTGGGACACGGTGCGGTTGCTGTGGTGGCTGGATCCGGTGGCGCCGCGCGCGCCGTGGCTGCGCGCCGATGCGCCGCGACTGTCGCCCGAGAGTCGCAACCAGGCGATGCACGCCTTGCAGGATCAGGCGCTGCATCAGGTGCTGTCGAGCGGCGCGCTCGGCGGCGTGCTCGGCTGGGTGCCGGGGCTGCCGGCGCGCCTGCCGAGTCGCTGGCTCATGCCGGACGGCGGGCTACACGCGGGCGAGGTCTCGCTGCCCGGGGACCTGCGGCGTTTCGCCACCGGCGGCGAAGTCTGGTTCGCGCACAAGACGGGCAACACCGAGAACTACACCTCCGACGCGGGGATCGTCCGCGGCATCCTGCCCCGGCGCCGGCATTACCTCATCGCGCTGCTGAGCAACCTCGGCTCGCGCTACGCGCCGCATCCCAGTTGCTCCACGACCTGGCGCATCCCGGCGCTCGGCGCCGCGGTCGATGCGCGGATGGCGACCTGGCTGGAGTCCTGATCGATGGCTGACGACACCTTCCTGCTGCCCCCGCTGCCCGAGCGCGCCTGCCTCGGGGTGATCGCGCCCGCAGGACCGCCGAGGGACGGCACGCTCGAGCGCGTGGTGCCGCTGATCGAGCGTCTGGGCTTTCGCGCGAAGCTCTTCCCGAGCTGCCACGGCCCGGCGTTCCTCGGCCACCTGGCGGCGGACGATGGACGTCGACTCGCCGACCTGCATGAGGCGTTGGATGATCCTCAAGTCGATGCAGTGATCGGCCTGCGCGGTGGTTATGGCTGCCTGCGTCTGCTCGACCGCATCGATCGCGCGCTGCTGCGCCGATCGACCAAGCCGTTGATCGGCTACAGCGACCTGACGGCGCTGCACGCACTGCGCCAACAGCTCGGCATGGCGGGCTGGCATGCGCCCATGCCGGCTTCGGACTGGCACAAGGGCGACGCCGGCTGGGCCGATGCCGTCGCATTGGCCGAGCGGCTGCGCCGTGGCCTGCGCGTGGGTGAGTCACTCGGACCGGCGCTCGCGCCGCATGCGCTGAATCGCGGCTCGACGCCGGTGCGCGGCGTGCTGAGCGGCGGCAACCTGGCGGTGCTCGTCGCGCTGATGGGCACGCCCTTCATGCCGGATCTGCGCGGCGCGGTCCTGTTCCTCGAGGACATCGGCGAGGATCCCTACAAGATCGACCGCCTGTTGTGCCAGCTACGTCTGGGCGGCGCGCTCGACGACATCGCCGGCGTGCTGCTCGGCAGCTTCACCGATGCCGACTCGCCCGACGAGGTGCTCGCCGACTACTTCGGCGATCTCGGCATTCCGGTCCTCGCCGGCTGGCCGAGCGGCCACACGACGCCCAACCTGCCGCTGCCGATCGGCGTCGCGGTGACCTTGGATCCGGGCGAGAGAACGCTCAGGGCCTGAGCGGTTCGCCTCCCCCATTGGAGGGCCGCCTTCAGGACGAATCAGTCCTGGGCATGACCTGTCACTCAGGCCTCTCGCAACCGTGCGAAGAGGTCGATGTGGCGAATGCCGTTTATCTGGTCGAAGGCTTTCAACGGTGGATGCGCAAGCAGGAGATGCGCAGACGCGGACCTGTGCCGCGCCGTGGCGGAAATGGAACGTGGGCTGATCGATGCAAATCTCGGTAGTGGACTCTTCAAGAAACGGATCGGACGATCCGGGGCCGGCAAACGCGATGGGTATCGCGTGATCGTCGCCCATCGACAAGACGCTCCGTGGTTCTTCCTCGAAGGCTACGCCAAGAACGTTGTCGCCAACATCGAAGCATGGAGGCTCGACAGTTGCAAGCAAACGAACGCTCTCCTGAAGGAGATGGGCGCCGATCAATTGGCGAATGCCGTCGAATCAGGATTCTTGAAGGAGGTGATCTGTGATGCGCAAGCGCAAGTGCGACTCGATTGACCGAATGGTGAAAACCGGACGAGCCATGCACGCTCGCGGGTGGGTGAGCGACGAACGAATGACACGTCTGGCATGGTGCGGCATGCCACCCCCCGCGCCTCTGACGCCAGAGGAGGTTCGAGCCATCCGAGAGGCGGAGGATCTGAGCATTTACACCTTCGCCAACATGCTCAACACAACGGCACGCCTGCTGCGACGGTACGAGCAGGGAATCACTCGTCCCACCGGGCCGGTCCTGCGCCTGTTGCACGCGATCCGGGAACAGGGCATGGGGCGAGTGTTCCCATTGACTCCGCACGTTCTGGGGGACAAGGCGTAAAAAAAGCCCGCCGGTCTCCCGGCGGGCTTGGTGTCCGATGGCCCGCCGCGCGAGGCGGCAGGCTGCGCCTGATCAGAAGAACTTGTAGTCCAGGCCCAGCGTGAACGACCGTCCGCGCGGGTCGGCCACACGCGGCTCCCACGAGCTGCCCGAACCGGTGTTGGTGTCGTAGCTGTTCGCGAACGGCGGGTCCTGGTCGAAGATGTTCTTCACGCCCACGGTGACCGTCAGGTTCTTGATGCCGCTGTAGGCCACGCTGGCGTGGTGCAGGTAGTACGGCTTGACCCAGGGATCGAAGGCCGGCGTCGACGCGTTGCCGTTGGCCACGCCCGGCGGGACATAGCCGTAGTAGCCGGTGCTGTACTGCTGGCGCAGCGACCAGGCCCAATCGCCATACGTGTAGGTGATGTACGCGCTGTGCTTCCAGCGGATGCCCAGCTCGCTCGAGCGCGTGAACTGGCCGATCTCGCTCGGGCCGAAGGCCACGTTGTCCAGCAGCTTGGAACGCTTCTTCAGCAGGTAGGTGCCGTCCAGCCCGCCGCTCAGGCGGCCGCCGTTCATCGGCGTGCTGCCGCGCAGCGACAGCTCCAGGCCGCGTGTCTGCGTCTCGCCGGTGTTCACCCACCGCGTGTCCACGGTCTGCAGCACGCCGTTGGCGTCGCGCAGGAAGGCCTGCGGGAACAGCTGGTAGTTGTTCAGGATCTGCGTCAGCGTCAGGCTCTGGATCTGGCCGTCACGACGGATGTCCCACAGGTCCACCGAGGCGCTGAAGTCCTTCACCGGTTGCCACACGAAGCCGATGTTGGACATCTTCGACTCTTCCGGCTTCAGGTCCGCACGGCCGCCGAACAGCGTGTTGAAAGTGACCGCCTGGCAGCCCGGCGCGTTGCTCACCACGTTGCCCGGGCAGGTCGACGGATCCGGCACGCCCGCACCGGTGTACGGCGATTCGGTCACGCCGTTGAACAGCTGGTTGAAGGTCGGCACGCGGAAGCCGGTGCTGTACGACGCGCGGAACACCAGGCTGTCGATCGGCTGGTAGCGGATCGAGGCCTTGGGGTTGGTCGTGCTGCCGAAGCCGGTGTACTTGTCGTAGCGCACCGAGAGGTTCAGGTCCAGGTTCTTGACGATCGGGATGATGGTCTCGCCGAAGATCGCGCCCACCTTGCGCTTCACGCCGCTCAGCGCATTCACGTTGTCGAACGGCGCGTTGAAGATCCAGGTGTTGATGTCGTTGGTGTTGACCGTCTGGTTGCCGTCGAAGCGGTACTTCTCGATCCGGTAGTCCACGCCCACCGCGCCCATCACGTCGCCGGCCGGCAGCTTGAACAGCGGGCCGGAGGCGGTCGCGTCGTACTCGTCGGTCGTGTACTTGCCGCCGTAGAGCTTGGTGCCTTCGGCCGAGATCGCGTCCAGCGCCGCCATGGCGGCCGGCGTCTGCGACTGACCCGCGAGCAGGAACGGGTTGAGCACGCCGGTGTTGATCAGGTTGGCCAGGCCGACCCAGTTCTGGTAGCCGGTGCCCAGCACCGAATTGCTCTTGCTGAAGGCCTGCGACGCGCCGACCTTGTAGTCCCAGTCCTTGAGGAAGGGCAGCGGGCCGTCCATGCTCACCAGGTAGCGGCCGGTGTCCGTGGTGGTCTCGAACTCACGCTGGCCGCATTCCATGCAGCGCCAGCGGAAGGCCAGCGGCTTGCCGGCCTGCGAGGCCAGCGACGGGAAGGCGCCGACCAGCGCGTTCCACACGGTCTGGTAGCTGGCGCCGCTCGACGGGTAGGCCAGGCTGCGGAAGGGGCTCGGCACGGCCGTGCCGTTGGGCAGGGTGATGGTGGCCGTGGCGCTGCCGCTGCTGATCTGGTTGGCCGAGAAGATCTTCTGCGACTCCGACTTGCCCAGCAGCACTTCGCCGGTCAGCGTGTGCTCGCCCAGCTTCAGCATGCCGCGCGTGACCAGGTTGGTGTTCTTCACCGGCTGCTGGATCACTGCGGCCTTGCCCGAGTCCCAGGCGCAACCGAACTGGTTGGCCGGCGACGCGGCGGCGGAGTTCCACAGCTTCTCGGCGTAGGGCGCCATGCCCGGCTGCGAGGCGCAGCCCGCGCCGCCGGGCAGGTCCAGGATGTTGGCGCTGGTCAGGGCCACGCCGTTGTAGACCGGCGGCGTGATCGTGGGCGAGAAGAAGACCGTCGCGAACGGCGTGCCGCGCGTGTCCGGGGACAGGCCGCGGTCGGGCTGGAAGCTGTTGACGAAGTCGCGCTGCGAGCCGTCCAGGCGCTTGTTGTCCGTCATGGACAGCACGGCCATGACGTTGAAGCCGTCCTTGTCGATGTTGCCGATGCCGCCGGTCACCGAGCCGCGGTAGATGTTGCCGCCGCTGTGCTGCGTGACGTCGGAGAAGCCGCTGACGGTCAGGCCGGTGTAGTCCTTGCGCAGGATGAAGTTGATGACGCCGCCGACGGCGTCGGTGCCGTAGGTCGACGAGGCGCCGTCCTTCAGCACTTCGACGCGCTCGATCGCGGCCATCGGGATCTGGTTCAGGTCGACGACGCCGCCGTTGAGGCCGTGCGCGGCGATGCGCCGGCCGTTCAGCAGGATCAGCGTCGCGTTGGCGCCCTGCAGGCGCAGGTTGGCGGAGGTCGCGCCGTTGTTGCCGCGGGACTGGCCCGAGACCACGTCCGCGTTGGAGGCCAGGTTGTCCAGGCCGTTGCCGTTGGAGGAGAGCGTGGCGATCAGCTGCTCGGCCGACACGATGCCCTGGCGGTCCAGGTCGCGGCGCGAGATGGTCTGCACGGGCAGCGCGCCCTCGTCCTGGATGCGCTTGATGCTCGAGCCGGTGATCTCCACCCGCTCGATCTTCTGGACTTCCTGCGACCAGGCCGCCGCGTGGGCGCCCAGTCCCACCACGACGAGGCAGCGGGCGAGTTGATTCAGTTTCACGACCTTCTCCTTGTTAACCGGTCCGGCGTCCTGGGAACGCCTCCAACGACTGGGGCCGTCCGATGCGGGGGCGACCCTTGGGGTGTTGCTGTGTTGCGAGCTGTGAACGATCTTCAAGCACGAGCGGTTTTGACCGTCATAGGAACGTCACCCATTTGTTGTTTCCGTCCCGATGAATGCTTGTCTCGCGCGTATAACCTGCGGGAATGCAGCGGGGCGGCGAATATACAGTCGCTGCTCATGCGAGCCCCCTCCGCCCTCCTGCCCGTCCTTCTGGTTCTGGTCGCCGCGCTCGCCACGAGCGGCTGCGCCACCCTCGTCGACACCCCGCCCGCGCCGGTCGAGACCGCGCTGCGCCAGGCCGGCGTGCCGGCCTCGTCGCTGGCGGTGGTGGCCTATCCGCTGGACGCGCCCGGTACCGGGCTGCGCCTGAACGCGGACCGGCCGATGGCGCCGGCCTCGACGATGAAGACGATCACCGCGGTGGTGGCGCTGGACCGGCTCGGTCCCAACAGTCGGGGACAGACCCAGCTGCTGGCCTCGGGTGCGCTCCGCGACGGCCGTCTCGAAGGGCCGCTGGTGCTGAAGGGCGGTGGTGATGCGGACCTCGATTGGCCCGCGTTGTGGGCGATGTTGCGCGAGCTGCGCGAGCGTCACGGCGTGCGCGAGCTGGCCGGCGGGATCGTCGTCGATCGCGGTCTGTTCAACCCGGCGCGGCCGGACATCGGCGCGCCGCGTTTCGACGAGCAGGCCGAGTTTCCGTACAACGTGATCCCCGATGCGCTGCACCTCAACGGCAGCCTGCTGCAGTACGACTTCTGGTCCGACGACCGCGGCCTGACGGTGCGGCCGTATCCGCAGTTCGGCGGGCTGGCGATCGACACGAGCGCGGTGCTGCTGAACGACAAGCCCTGCAAGGACTGGGACGACGACTGGAAGCCGTCGCGCTTCGAGGCGCTGCCCGAGGGCGGCGGACGACTGGTGTTGGCGGGCGGATTCCCGCGCGGGTGCCAGGTCTCGCAGTCGCTCAACGTGCTGGACCGCCAGTGGGAAACGGCGCAGGCGCTGCGGCAGTTGTGGGGCTCGCTCGGCGGCACGCTGTCGGGCGAGATCCGCGAGGGCGCGACGCCTGAAGGCGCCCGCGTGCTGGCGCAACACCGCGACCGCCCGCTGGCCGAGCTGCTGCGGCCGGTCATGAAGTCCTCGGACAACGCGCTGGCGCGGATGCTGTTCCTGCGGCTCGGCGCGTCGGCGGCCCAGCCCGGCGAGGACACCCGCGAAGCCGCCGCGCGCGTGGTGCGCGAGTGGTTCGCCGCGCAGAAGATCGACACGGCGGGCCTGGCGCTGGAGAACGGTTCCGGCCTGTCGCGCAGCGAGCGCGCTTCGGCCGCGCAGATGGCGGCGATGCTGCAGGCGTCGGCGCGCGGCGCGCACGGTCCGGAGCTGCTGGCCACGTTGCCGGTGGCGGGCGTCGACGGGACGCTGTCGCGTCGCTTCAAGGGTACGGCCGCCGAAGGCCGTGCGCGGATGAAGACCGGCACGCTGCGCGACGTCGTGGCGCTGGCCGGCTTCGTGCCGGACTCGACCGGCAAGACCTGGATCGTGGTCGCGATCGTCAACGACGATCAGGCGGCGAAGGCGCGTCCGGCGATCGATGCGCTGGTGGACTGGGTGGCGCGGCGCTGAATGAGCGTCCACGCCGGGTGAATCGCGCGCCGCTTGCCGCAGCGGAAGGACGCATTGAGTCGAATCCGCGGACCGGGCATCCGACGCCCGTCAGCGGCGGCGGCGACGACCTCGCAGGCCGTCGCGGTCCTCATAGCGGTTCGCGCCCTTCTTCTTGCGCGAGGGCCAGTCGCAGCCGCAGTCGCAGCAGTTGGCGTAGTCGCACACGGTGCGCGGACTGACGCCGCAACCGCAGCCGTCGCCTCGGGGGCCGGATGGCCCGTCGCATCCCGCGCAACCGTGGTGACCGTCGCAAGGCAGGTCCGGCGCGCAACCGAGGTCGCAATCGCCGCGCTGCGCGGCGGGCAGACGACGGCGTTCTGCCACCGCCGAGAGGTCCGCCTGCTGTCGCCGGTGAGCCTCGTGGACCGCGCCGCAACGCGCCATCCGCTCGCGCAGCAGCGGGAGCCCGTCCCAGACGCCGAAGCGCCGGATCACGCGGTGCCCGAGCGCCGAGCAACCCGCGCAACCGGTGTGCACGCGATAGGCGCAGTGGAAGCCCTTGTGCGGCGAGATCCAGCGTTGGTAACCGCGGATGGCGGCGAGCGCGAGCCAGCGCAAGACCATCGGCCCGGGGACCCTCAGAGTACGGCCGGCGACAACAGTCGCAGCGTGCCGGCGCGCGCGTCCATCTCGGCGGGCTGACCGACGGGGACGGTGAACTTGCGCTTGATGTGGCCGATCATCGCGCCGCGGTAGACGGGCACGTTCAGCGGCAGGAAGTAGTCGTCGAAGACCTCGTCCAGCGTGAGCGTGCCGAAGTTGCCGTCGCCCGGTCCGCACTGCGTGAACTTGCCCAGCACGACGCCGGCCAGTTGGTCGAGCGCGCCGCACAGGCGCAGTGTCGACAGCATGCGGTCGACGCGGTAGATGTACTCGTTGATCTCTTCCAGGAAGAGGATCGCGCCGCGCGTGTCCGGGAAGAAGGGCGAGCCCGCCAGCGAGCTCAGCACCGCCAGGTTGCCGCCGACCAGCGGGCCGCGCGCGAGGCCCGGACGCAGCGTGCTGATGCGGTCCTCGCGCTGGACGAGGTGGGCGCCGCGCTCGCCCTGCGGGTTCTGCAGCAGGTCCGCCTGCGCGTCCATCGCGACGGCGCGGAAATGCTGGATCGAGAACTCGTTCCACTCCGAGCCCGCGACCGGGCAGTGGAAGGTGATCAGCCCCGTCTGCCGGTGGACGGCGTTGACGAGGCTGGTGAGGTCCGAGAAGCCGCCGAAGAACTTCGGCTTGCGGCGGATCAGCGCGTAGTTCAGCTTGTCGACGATGCGGTTGCAGCCTGAGCCGCCCGTCAGCGCGAGGACGCCGGCGACCTCGTCGTCGGCAAAGAAGTCGTTGATGTCCGACGCGCGTTGCACGTCGGTGCCACCGAACTGGCCGTAGCGCCCGCGCACGTTGGCGCCGAGCTTGACCTTGAAGCCGAGCGCCTCGAGCGACTCGACGGCGATCTCCAGCGGCTCACGCTCGTAGGTCGCGTTGGCGGGGCTGACGAGGCCGATCGTGTCGCCGACCTTCAGCCGGCGCGCGCGCAACGGCTCGGGGGCCGCCGTGGCGCGGGCAGGCGCGGCAGCCTGCGCCGCAGGCAATGCACCGAGCGCGCTGGCCGCGGCGGTGGCGGCGCCGGTAAGGATCTGTCGACGGGAAGCAGTCATGGATTCTCCGGAAGGCGCTCAGATCACCAGCGGCAGCTCGCGGCGGACGCGTTCCCGGTCGCCGAAGTCGAAGTGCCACCACTCGGTACTGATGGTCTGGAAGCCGGCGTGGCGCATGGCCGCGCGCAACCAGCCGCGGTGTCGGAGCTGGTCCGCGGTCAGGCCGCCGGTGGCGAGCTGCTCGGCCTCGAACTCGGGGTGCGAGGCCGGCGTCATCTCGTCGAAGCCGGTGCCCATGTCGAGCTCGCGGCCCTCGGCGTCGAGCAGCGTGACGTCGACCGCCATGCCGAACGAATGGATCGAGCGTCGCGCCGGATGCGCGAGGTACTTGGTCAACGGCGTGCCTTCGAGCTCTGCCCACAGCGCTTCCTGCACGCGTTGCGGCCGCAGCGCGTCCAGCACGACCAGCGTCACACCGGGGCAGTGACGGCCGAGGTAGGCGGCAGCCTCGGCGACGGCGTCCGCGGATTCACGGCGCAGGTACGCGCAGTCCAGCCCGCCGTAAACGTTGCGGCCGACGAAGTTGTCGGGTGTCGCGTAGCGCAGGTCCACCGCGATGCCGGGGACGGTCAGCAGCGCGCGGAACTCGGCGTGCGAGGCGATCTCCTCGCAGGGGATGGGCGGGGGAGGGGCGTTGGCGACGGAGGCGTCCGGAGTCATGGCAGGGCAAGGTGAAGCCGAAGGGAGCCGGAAGATCAGACGCCGGAGCGCGTCACTCCAGGCTCTCGAGGTTGGCGCGGGCGGCGTCCCGCAGGTAGGTGACCAGCCGGCGCGCGGCCTGCGCCAGCGGCGCGCTGGCGGAGGTCAGCAGGTACAGCTGGATGCTCATGGCCGGCGCCAGCGGCCGGACCTTCACGCGCGTGCGGTCGGCCGACGCGGCGGTGAAGGGATCGACGGCGGTCATGCCGACGCCCGCCTCCACCAGCGCGCGGGCGAGCTGGTAGGTCTGGACCGTGATGCGGCTGTCGAGGTGGCGACCTTCGGCCTCGCTGGCGTTGTGCAGCATGTGGCCGAGCGGGTCGTCCTCGGCCATCGCGATCAGCTCGGACTGGATCTCCTCCAGCGGCAGCGGGCCGGCGCCTTGGGCCTCGGGACTGTGCAGGGGGCACAGCGCCATCATCGTGCCGCTGGCCAGCACCTCGGCCTTGATGCCGGGGTGGCGCGGGTCCTGCAGGCTGAGCGCGAGGTCGGCTTCGCCGAGCAGCAGCGCGGAGACGATCTCGCGCGTGTGGTTCGTGCTGAGCTGGCAGCGGCTGCGCGGGAAGGCCTGCGCCCAGTGCGTCATCGCCGCCGGGATCACCGAGGCGCCCAGCGTCGGCGTGGCCATCAGGCGCAGCGATTCGGATTCGCCGCTGCGCAGGTTGGCGGCCAGGCGCCGGATCGCGACCAGGTCGCGGTTGAGCTTGTCGATCTCGACGAACAGGCGCTGTGCTTCCGGTGTCGGATAGAGCTTGCCGCGGACGCGGTCGAACAGCGGCATGCCGAGCTGCAGCTCGCAGTGCTGCAGCACCTTGGTCACGGCGGGCTGGGAGATGTGGAGCAGCTGCGCCGCGCCGCTGATCGTGCCGGCCTGCATGATCGCGTGGAAGACTTCAATATGGCGAAGCCTCATGTCGGCCCCCCGTCCGACGGGTACGTCGTCCGACCCCCCGTGGGGGCCCGGCCCGGCTTGGGGCGGCCCGGCGCTCGGGCCGGCGCGCTGAGAAGGAGGGGAGGCTTATTCACGATAGACGTTCTCAAAGACGACACCCCCGTTCGGCTGCATCTTGAAGCCGCGCAAGTCCTTGCTGGTGGGGATGTACACCGTCGAGTGTGCCATCGTGATCCACGGGCGTTCCCGCTTGAAGATCTCCTGGGCCTGCTCGTAGAGCGCGATGCGCTTGCCCTGATCGGCCGTGGCGCGCGCCGCATCGATGTGGCGTTCGAATTCCTGGTTGCAGAACTTCACGCCCGACTTGTTGGTCGCGCAGCTGAGGTTGGGCGTCAGGAAGTCGTCGGCGTCGCCGCTCTCGCCGGACCAGCCGCTCATGTAGACCGTGTGCTCGCCGGCGTTGGCGCGCTTGAGGTACTCGCCCCATTCGTAGGTGCGGATCTGCGCGCGCACGCCGATGCGGGCCCAGTCCTGCTGGATCAGCTGCGCCATCAGCTGCCCGTTCGGATTGGTGGGGCGTGTCACGGGCAGTGCCCACAGATCGAGGTCCAACCCGTCCGGGAAACCGGCCTGCTTGAGCAACGCCTTGGCGCGGTCCGGGTTGTATTCGTTCTTGATCGACTTGTTGTAGCCGGGGATCGCGGGCGGGAAGGGGTTCACCGCCTGCATCGCATCGCCGCGGGGGAACAGGGCGCGGAAGATCGCGTCTCGGTCGACCGAGATGTCCAGCGCCTCGCGCACCAGGCGGTTGTCGGTCGGCGGCTTGCGCAGGTTGAAGGACAGGTAGGAGATGTTGAGCGCCTGGATCTTCTCGAGCTTGATGCGCTCCGGATGGCGATCGATCGCGGCGACGTCGATGTCGCGCAGCGGCGAGGTGATCTGGCACTCGCCGGCGAGCAGCTTCTGCACGCGCACCGGCGCTTCTCGGCTGATGGTGAAGATCAGCTTCTGCGTCTTCTGCGGCTCGCCCCAGTAGTCGGGGTTGCCTTCCATGCGGACGACATCGTCCTTGGCATAGCTGCGGAAGCGGTACGGGCCGGTGCCGATGGGCAGGCGGTTGATCTGCGCGGCCTTGCCTTCGCGCAGCAGCTGGTTCCCGTACTCCGCCGACTGGATGCCGGCGAAGGCCATCGCGAACCAGGTGACGAAGGTGACGTTGGGCCGGGTCAGCGTGAAGCGGACGGTGCGGTCGTCGAGCTTCTCCATCTTCGCGATCGCCTTGGCCAGGCCGAGGTTCTGCGGATAGACGAAGTTGGCCGGGAAGGCCTTGTTGAACGGGTGCTCGCGGTCGAGGAAACGGCCGAAGGTGAAGAGCACGTCATCGGCGTTCAGCGTGCGGGTCGGCGTGAACCAGGGGCGGGTGTGGAAGCGGACGTTTTCGCGCAGCGTGAAGGTGAACTCGCGGGCGTCGGGACTGATGGTCCAGCTCGTCGCGAGGGCCGGTTGCAGCGCGGTGCCGCCGCGCTCGAAGCGCACCAGGCCCTGGAACATCTGGTTGTTGACGTTGTTCGTGCTGGCCGAATCCCATAACCCCGGGTCGAAGCCCTCGGGGCTGGCGTCGGTGCAGTACACGAGCGGCTTGACCGCGGCGGCGCCGGCCGCGTGAGCGGCGGGAAGCGCGGCGGACAGGAGCAGAGCCAGCGAGAGGGGGAGGACTGAGCGCATCGGGAGGAGGGCAAGCCGCGCATTGTCGAAACGCCGCTTCCCAGGTCACAACTGAAATGGGCGGGTTGGACCATAACACTGGGTTATGCGGCTTGGCCGATGCCACTCAAAGGTCGTGGACGTCAACCTCGACAGTCTCAGCCTTGCCTTTCCAACGTGCAAGCGCGATTGCCGCATCACGCTCGTCCACCAAGTCGTCGATGTACGCCATCAGCGCCTCGTGGAGTTCGGGAGTCAATGCATAGAAGATCGGTCGCCCGACCCGATGAACGATGACTGGACCAGACTCCTTGAACGCCAATGAGCCTTCAGGATCACGAGCGAATTTGAAGAAGGGAAGGGTTGTGAACGAGCTCATCGCTCTCCTTTGACGTCTGTGTGCGCCTGCGCGTTGGCGGCGGGTCATTGGAGAGGCGAGTCTCGCGGATCGCAATGGCCTTCAACGGCTGTTTAGATCACATCGCAAGCCACGAGCCGCCCGTCGATCTCCCTCAACTCCGGCCGCACCTCCGCGCAGCGCGCGACGGCCATCGGGCAGCGTTGATGGAACGCGCATCCCGTCGGCGGCTTCAGCGGGCTGGGCAGCTCGCCGTGGATGCGGATGCGCTGGCGGCGGTCGGCCGGGCGCAGCGCCGGCGTGGCGCTGATCAGCGCCTGCGTGTACGGGTGCAGCGGCTTGGCGAAGAGCCGGCGCTTGTCGCCGTGCTCCACCACGCGGCCGAGGTACATCACCATCACCTCGTCGGCCACATGCTCCACCACCGCCAGGTTGTGCGAGATGAACACGTAGCCCGTCCCGAACTCCTCCTGCAGGTCCATGAAGAGATTCAGGATCTGTGCCTGGATCGACAGGTCCAGCGCCGACGTCGGCTCGTCCGCGACGACGATGCCCGGCTGCATCACCATCGCCCGCGCGATCGCGCTGCGCTGACGCTGGCCGCCCGAGAACATGTGCGGGTAACGCTGCAGATGTTCCTGGCGCAGACCGACTTTCGCGGCCAGCGCCTCGATGCGCTCCTGCCGTTCGGCGCGGCTCAGCGGCGTGTTGATGACCAGTGGCTCCGCCAGCGTCGAGGCGATCGTCTTGCGAGGATTCAACGCCGCATACGGGTTCTGGAACACCATCTGCACGTCGCGTCGCAGGTCCTTGCGTGTCGATGCGTCGGCCGCGTCGCGACCGTGGATGCGCAGATCGCCGGAGGTCGGCGTCTCGATCAGCGTCAGCGCCCGCGCCAGCGTGGACTTGCCGCAGCCCGATTCGCCGACCACCGCCAGCGTCTTGCCCGGTGCCAGCGAGAAGCTGACGCCGTCCAGCGCACGCACTGTCGCCTTCGGCGCGAACCAGCCACGGCTCACGCGGTAATGCCGCGCGAGGTCGCGCGCCACCAGCAGCGGCGACGCACCCGCGCCCGTGGTAGCAGGCTTGTCCGGCAGGGCGCTCATGCGACGGACTCCTCGATCAGCGGATAGAAGCAGCGCACGCCGTCGACGACGTCCGGACGTGCCTCGCGGCAGTGCGGCTGCACGCGCGCGCATCGCGGCGAGAACAGGCATCCCGTCGGCCGGTCCAGCGCGCCGGGCACGATGCCAGGCAGCGCCTGCAGCCGGCTCGCGCCGCGGTTGTGCTCCGGGATCGCCGCCATCAGCGCGGCCGTGTACGGATGCTTCGGCGCTTCGAAGACTTCGGGCAGCGTGCCCGTCTCCACCACCTGGCCCGCGTACATGACGGCGACGCGCTGCGCCATCTCCGCCACCACGGCCAGGTCGTGCGTGATCATCACCAGCGCCATGCCCTGCTCGCGCTGCAGGCGCAGCAGCAGGTCCATGATCTGCGCCTGGATCGTCACGTCGAGCGCCGTCGTCGGCTCGTCGGCGATCAGCAGCTTCGGGGAACATGCGATCGCCAGCGCGATCATCACGCGCTGGTTCATGCCACCGGACAGCTCGTGCGGATAGGCCTTCAGCCGGCTCGCGGCGTCGGGGATCTCGACCTGCTCCAGCAGCTCCTTCGACCGTTGACGCGCCGCGGCGCCGCGCAGACCGAGGTGGGTGTTCAGCACTTCTTCCAGCTGGTGGCCGACGGTGTAGCTCGGGTTGAGGCTGGCGAGCGCGTCCTGGAACACCATCGCGATGTCCTTGCCGATCAGCCGGCGTCGCTGCGAAGCGCTCATGCCCAGCAGGTCCTGACCTTGGAAGCGCAGCGCCGTCGCGCTCACCTGTCCGGGCGGATCGATCAGGCCCATCAGCGCCATCATGCTCACGGACTTGCCAGAGCCGGACTCGCCGACGATGCCCAGCACCTCGCCCGGCGCGAGGTCGAGGTCGACGCCGTCCACCGCCGGGAACGCGCCGAAGCGCACGCGCAGATCGCGGATCTCCAGCATCACGACACCCTCTTCAGGCGCGGATCGAGCGCATCGCGCAGCCCGTCGCCCATCAGGTTGACGCTCAGCACCGACAGCAGGATCGCCAGGCCCGGCAGCGTCACCACCCACGGTGCGCGGACGATGTAGTCGCGCGCCGACGAGAGCATCGTGCCCCACTCCGCCATCGGCGCCTGCACGCCCAGGCCGAGGAAGCCGAGACCGGCCGCCTCGAGGATCGCCGCCGAGAAGCTCAGCGACGCGTTGACGATCAGCGGTGCCGTGCAGTTCGGCAGCACCGCCGAGAACATCAGCCGCCAGGTCGACGCGCCGGCCACGCGGCTGGCGGTGACGTAGTCCTTGCCGAGCTCCGCGAGCGCCGCGGCGCGCGTGAGCCGGACGTACTCCGGCAGGCTGCCGACGGCGATCGCGATCACCGTGTTCGTCAGGCCCGGGCCGAGCACGGTGATCACGCAGATCGCCAGCAGCAGGCCTGGCAGCGCGAGCATCACGTCCATCACGCGCATGACGACCGGCGCGAGCAGCCGTTGATGGAAAGCGGCCAGCAGCCCCAGGAGCACGCCAGGGATCAGCGAGAGCACCACCGACGCCAGGCCGATGCCCAGCGACACCCGCGCGCCGTGCAGCAGGCGCGACAGCAGGTCGCGGCCGAGTTCATCGGTGCCGAGCAGGAAGCGGGCTTGTCCGCCGTCCATCCAGATCGGCGGCGTGAGCATGTGCTCGCGGTACTGCCGCACCGGATCGTGCGGCGCGATCCAGGGCGCCAGCAGCGCCGCCAGCGCGAGCAGCGTGAAGACGACCAGCGCGACCAGGGCGCCGCGGTTGGCGGAGAAGCCGCGCCAGAACTCGGCGAAGGGGCCGGGCGGAGCGATCGTCGGCGTCGTCGCCGGAACGGAGGGCAGGGTGCTCATGTCGATGTCATCCCTGCCATGTCCGCCGCCGGGCCGCCCCCAAGGCGGACTGCGCCCCTCGGGGGCCGGAGCGGAGCGACTGGGGCCTCATTTTCTGATGCGCGGGTTCACCACGCCGTACAGCAGGTCCACCAGCAGGTTGACCGCGATGAAGGTGCAGGCCGAGATCAGGATCCCCGCCTGCACGACCGGATAGTCGCGTCGCGCGATCGCGTCGATCAGCCACTTGCCGATGCCCGGCCAGCTGAAGATGGTCTCGGTCAGCACCGCGCCCGCGAGCAGGCTGCCGACCTTCAGGCCGATCACCGTGATGACCGGGATCAGCGCGTTGCGCAGGCCGTGCACCAGCACCACCCGCGCCGGCGACAGGCCGCGCGCGCGGGCGCTGCGCATGTAGTCCTCGCGCAGCACCTCCAGCAGGCTGGAGCGCGTCATCCGCGCGATCACCGCCATCGTGCTGGTGCCCAGCACCAGCGCCGGCAACAGCAGGTGCCGCAGCGCCGAGCGCCACGCGCCCGCTTCATCGTGCAGCGCCGCGTCGATCAGCATGAAGCCGGTGACGCGCTGGACGTCGTACTCGACGGCGATGCGGCCCGACACCGGCGTCCAGCCCAGGCCGACCGAGAAGAACATGATGAGGATCAGCCCCCACCAGAACACCGGCATGGAGTAGCCCACCGTCGCCACGCCCATCACGCCCTGGTCCAGCAGCGAGCCGCGGCGCAGCGCCGCGCCGGTGCCCAGCGCCATGCCGACCACGATCGCCAGCAGCAGCGCGAACAGCGCCAGTTCCGCCGTCGCGGGGAAGAGCGCGAGGAACTCGTGCGACACCGGCTCGTGCGAGACCAGCGAGCGTCCCAGGTCGCCGTGCAGCAGGCCGCCGACGTAGTCCGCGTACTGGCGCCACAGCGGCTGGTCCAGGCCGAGCTCGTGCATCAGCCGCGCGTGGGTGGCGTCGTCGAGCGCGCGCTCGCCCATCATGATCGCGATCGGATCGCCCGGCACCAGCCGGATCAGGCCGAAGGCGACCAGCGTCACGCCGATCAGGGTCGGCAGCAACGAGGCCAGGCGGCGGAGCAGGAAGTTCAGCAAGGCGGGCGGCGGCGGGCGTGCGTGGCGGGATCGGTCGGGCGCATCAATACTCTGAACGCGGGCGGCTGTCCGCCGGCAGCGGCTTCTTCATCAACAGGCCGCCGGGCGTCGTGACGACCTCCAGCAGCGCGGCGGTCTCGGCGTCCATGTCGCCGGTGAAGTTGGTCGGGCGGTACTTCATCTGGAAGGTGCTGATCACCTCGCGCGTGGCGACGTCCAGCACGCCGGTCTGCGGCGTCTGGTAGCCCACCTGCGCCAGCCGCTTCTGGAACCAGGCCGCGTCCGGCACCGGGGCGACCTGGTAGATCGCCTGCTTGATCTGCACCTGCGCGGCGTCGGGCCAGGCGATCAGGCCGGCGTCGGCCAGCTGCTTCCAGGGGAAGGCCGGACCCGGATCCTGCTTGCGGCCGGGCGCGATGTCGTTGTGGCCGAGGATGCGGTCCGAGCGGATGCCGTGACGCGCGACGATCTCCTTGACCAGCTTGATCACGTCGTCGATCTGCGCCTGCGGATAGGGCGCGTAGACCCGGCCCATCGGCGTCTCGGTGAAGCCGGGGTTCACGATCTCGATGCCGATCGAGGCCGAGTTCAGGTTGGTCGCGCCGCCCCAGTAGCTGACGCCGCCGTGCCAGGCGCGGCGGTTCTCGTCGACCAGCTGGTAGACCTTGGACGGATTCTCCTGCACCAGATAATGGGCCGAGACCTTGCCGCCGGTGGTCAGCACCTTCATCGACTTCTCGAAGTCGATCACGGTGTAGTGAATGATCAGGAACTGCGCGCGGCTGTCCTGGTTCTCGGACACATGGGTGCGGTCGATCTGCAGCGTCGGCGTGGCGCAGGCCGCCAGCAGGGCGGCGGCGGCGAGGGTCAGGAGTTTGGTTTTCATGAGGCTTTTCATGACGCGAGGGCGGCCCGCCTCGCGGCGGCCAGGGCGGTGTCGGGTTGATGAACGGTGAGGGGCAGGTCTTGCGGCAGCGCGTCGCGCAGGCCGGCTTCGATCGCGGGATGCAGGTCCAGGACGCGTCCGGCCGCGCTGACGGGACGCGCGCCCAGCCGGCGCACCAGCGCCAGCGGCAGCCGGGCGAGCTCGCGACCGGC
>NZ_DASVNZ010000266.1:0-3305 GCF_036486225.1 Roseateles sp.
CTTCGACGCCGCGGCGCTGCGCGGCGACACCAGCCACGCCCGTGAGCGCGCGCGCTTCGCGCTGGACGTGCAGCGCGACGCAGCGCTGGCCTTGAAGGAGGCCACGTTGAACTGGAGCCAGCAGCGCGAGCCGTCGGACGCAGTGCTGCTGATGCGCGCCGCGCTCACCGCGAGGCAACCCGAGGCCGCCGAGCCCGTCCGCTCCTTCGTCCGCGAGCGATCGATGCAGGACCGGCGACTGAAGGAGCTCGGATGAGAGGCGCCCGGATCGAAGGAACCCGGACCGAGGGAACGCGCACGAGCGCGGGGTTTCGTCGCTTCTTCACGATGCTGCTGGCGCTGGTGGGCCTCCTGGGCGGATCAGTCTCTTGGGCCCACAAGGCCAGCGATGCCTATCTGCAGCTGCGCACCGAGGGCGCCACCGCCACGCTGCGCATCGACATCGCGCTGCGCGACCTGGACCGCGACCTGGTACTCGACGCCGACGACGACGGCCTGCTGCGCTGGGGCGAGGTGCGCGGGCGGGCCGTGGACATCGAGGCGCTTGCCGATCGCGACCTGCGGCTCGAAGTCCGGGACGTTCGTGGCGACGTCTGCCGACCCGGCCCCTTCGCGCCGTTGCAGCTCGAACAGCACAGCGACGGCCGTTATGCGGTGCTCGCGCGGACATGGTCCTGCGCTCAGTCGCCGGCTGTCGGCACGCTCTCCTACCGCTTGTTCGCCACGACCGACCCGACGCACCGCGGCGTGCTGGTGTGGCGGCAGGGCGGTGCGGCGAAGACAGCGGTCGTGGCACCGGGCACCGCAGGCATGACGCTGGCGATCGGGGCGGAAGGCGCCGGCGCCGCCAGCGCGGCGGGCGCGGCCGGGACAGACGGGGGTGGAGGCAGCGGTCAGATCCACGGCCTGGCCGGCATCTTCCGCGACGGCGTGCATCACATCTGGATCGGCGTCGACCACGTGCTGTTCCTCGTCGTGCTGCTGTTGCCGGCGGTACTCAGGCGCGAGGCCGGGCAGTGGCGCCCGGCTGCCGCGTGGCGACCGGCGCTGTGGAGCGTGCTCGGTGTCGTCACAGCCTTCACCGTGGCGCATTCGATCACCTTGGCGCTGGCGGTCTTCGACGTCGTCAATCCGCCATCCCGCTGGGTCGAAAGCCTGATCGCGCTCAGCGTGCTGCTCGCCGCGCTGAACAACCTGCGACCCGTGCTGGTCGAGACGCGATGGCGGCTGACCTTCCTCTTCGGACTGGTGCACGGCTTCGGCTTTGCGAGCGCGCTGAAGGACCTCGGCCTCGCGCGGTCCGAGCTCGCGGCGCCGCTGGTGTTGTTCAACCTCGGCGTCGAAGCGGGGCAGTTGGCGATCGTCGCCGTGCTGGTGCCGCTCGCCTGGGCGGCGCGGCGCTGGCGCGGGTATCCGCGATGGGTGCTCGGCGCGGGCTCCGCGATCGTCGCGTCGATCGCGATCGTCTGGCTGGTCGAGCGGCTCTTCGATGTCCAGATCCTGGGAGTGGGCGCATGACAACCAGGCGGGTGATGAACGCGGCAGCGGCGACGTTGACGACGATGAGCCTGCTCGGCGTGGCGCACGCCGCGGAGTCGGTGGGGGATGCGGCGACCGTGCCCGCGCAGACCGTCGCGCTGCAGCGGGTCGAGGTCGACGGACGCCACTACGACAACGGCGTGGGCAGCAGCGATGCGGCCTCGCAGGGGACGATCCGGGCGGGGCTCCTCAAGAGCCGGCCGGTGCTGCGGCCCGGCGAAGTGCTGGAGTTCGTGCCCGGCCTGATCGTGACGCAGCACAGCGGCGACGGGAAGGCGAACCAGTACTTCCTGCGCGGTTTCAACCTCGACCACGGCACCGACTTCGCCACCACGGTGATGGGCCTGCCGGTCAACATGCCCAGCCACGCGCACGGGCAGGGGTACGCCGACCTCAACTTCCTGATCCCGGAGCTGGTCGACCGCATCGACTACCGCAAGGGGCCGTACTTCGCCCGCAACGGCGACTTCGCCGCGGCGGGCTCCGCCGACATCGACTACCTGCGCGAGCTCGACGCCCCCTTCGTCAGCCTGACGCTGGGCGAAGGCCGCTACCGGCGCGCACTGGCCGCGGGATCGACGCGCGTTGCGGATGGCGTGCAACTGCTGGGCGCCGTGGAGGCGATGGGCAACGACGGCCCGTGGCGCCTGCCGGAGGACCTGAGCCGGCGCAACCTGGTGCTGAGCCTGTCCGGTGTCTCGGGCGGAGATCGCTGGCGTGTCGGGCTGATGGATTACCGCGCCGACTGGACGTCGACCGACCAGGTGCCGCAGCGTCTCATCGATGCGGGCAGCCTCGACGGCCGGCCGTTCGGCCGCTTCGACGCGATCGATCCGAGCGACGGCGGCCGCACGCGGCGCAGCAGCCTCTCCGGCGAGTGGTCGCGCGACGAGGGTGGGCGCAGCACGCGGGTCGCCGCCTATGCGATGGCGTACCAGCTGTCGCTCTACTCGAACTTCACCTACGCGTTGGAGCGTCCCGACACCGGCGACCAGTTCGCGCAGAAGGACGACCGCCAGGTCTACGGCTTCAGCGCGAGCCACGCGGTGGAGACGACGCTGGCCGGGCTGCCGGCGCGCGGCGAGGTCGGCGCGCAGTTGCGCCAGGACCGCGCGCGGGTGGGGCTCTTCGACACGCAGGCGCGCGAGACGATCGGAACCACACGCGACGATCGGGTCCGGGAGACGCTCGCGAGCGTCTACGGCGACCTGGGCGTGGAGCTGACGCCGTGGGCCCGCACCGTCGTCGGCGTGCGCGCGGACCGGGCCCGCTTTCGCGTGGACAGCCTGAGCAACGCGATGAACTCGGGTGCCGCGCGCCAGACCCTGGCGTCGCCTAAGCTGTCGCTGGTGTTGGGGCCGTGGTCGCGCACCGAGCTCTTCCTCAACGCCGGTCGCGGCTTCCACAGCAACGACGCGCGCGGCGTGACCGCGCGCGTCGACCCTCGCAGCGGCGAGCCGGTGGACGCGGTGCCGGGACTGGTCAAGGCCAAGGGCTACGAGCTGGGCGTGCGCAGCGAGATCGTGCCGGGGCTGCAGAGCTCGCTGGCGCTGTGGAAGCTGGACTTCGATTCCGAGCTGGTCTACGTCGGCGACGCCGGCGCCACCGAAGCCAACCGACCCAGCAAGCGGCACGGCGTCGAATGGAACAACCGCTACGTGCCGGTGCCGTGGCTGCTGATCGATGCCGACCTGGCCTGGACGCGGGCGCGTTTCTCCGATGCCGATCCCGCCGGCGCGCGCATTCCCAATGCCGTCGACAAGGTG
>NZ_DASVNZ010000312.1:0-9858 GCF_036486225.1 Roseateles sp.
CCGGCATCCGCGGCGGCCTGCCGCGGGCACTGCGCGCCTACCAGGCGCATGTCAGCGCCTTGGCGGAGCGGACTCTGGCATCGGTCTATCCGCGCCTGCGCGACCGTGTCGAGGCCGACCGGGCGGGAAGCTTCGCCTCGCTGGCCTGGGCCTGCTGGCGCCGTTTTCCGCCGCAGGACGGCGATCTGGGCGACTGGGGCGAGGCGCTGATCGGTCTGCTCGCGAGCGCCGAAGCCGACGGCCTGCCGCCGCTCTGGACGGCGCTGGCGCGCATCGAATGGTCCCTGCACCGGGTGGCGCGCATCGCGGATCCGGCGCCGGACCTGAACTCGCTGGCGTTGCTGGGGCGTCTGCCCGCCGGGGCGGTGCGGCTGGTCCTCGCGGACCATGTCGTGCTGCACGAGGGCGACGGTGGCGGTCCCGGCATGCAGGCCCTGCTCGAGCTGGCGTGCGAGTCCTTCGGCTCAGGACCCCGGGCCTCGCTGATGGTGTGGCGGGACGGCTGGGGCGGTCAGTCGATCGCGCTCGACGAGGTGACCACGCGCTGGTGCAGGTCGCTGCGCGCGGCGCTCGACCTGGAGCGCGCGCTGCTGGAGGCCGGCAGCGGCTTCGACTTCAGCGCCTGGCTGTCGGCGGCGGTCACGCGCGGATGGCTGGCCCGCGTCGAGACCATCGAGCCCCTCCAGGCGATCGGCGGCATCGAGAGGGTCCTCACTCCCTGGGGCGGAAGGTGATGATCATCACCTTGGGCACGGTGCCATCCGTGTCCGCCGGGAAGCTCTCGGTCTTGTCGAGTGCCCGCAGCACGGCGCCGTCGAAGTCGGGCAGACCGCTCGACTTGACCACCTTGCGCCCGATGATCGTGCCGCCAGGACCCGTGCGCACCTCGACTTCGGCTTCCGGATTCGAATCGCCGCCCGGATCGTTGTAGATGATGTTCGGACGCACGCGGGCCTTGATGCGGCCCGCGTAGTTCGCCGACGGCCCCGAGCTTCTCGCCGCCGTGCCGGTCGACGTGGGCGGACCGATACCGCCCGCCATGCCCTGGATGCGCCGCAGGTTCTCCTGACGCTGCGCCTCGGCCTTGGCTTCGGACTCCTTGCGGGCCTTCTCGGCCTTCGCCTTGTCGGCGGCCTTGGCCTCGTCCTTCTTGGCCTCGTCCTTCTTCGCCTGCTCTTCCTTGGCCTTGCGGTCGCGTTCCTTCTGGTCCGCCTCGTCCTTCCTGCGCTGCTCCTGCTTGCGCTTGTCCTCGGCCTCGCGCTGCTCCTGCTCGTCCTTGAGCTTGCGCTCCCTGGCCTTGGCGATCGCGATGTCGGCGTCGCGCTGGGCCTGGACCTCCTGCGGGGTCGGCTGTTGCGGCTTGGGCGGTTCAGGCTGGGGCTTCGGCGGCTCGGGCTGTTTCTCGGTCGGCAACTGTTCCTTGGGCGCGGCGGCCTGCGGGACGGCGGACCACAGCTCCGCATCCATCGCCGGCACCGGCGCCGAGCGCCAGCTGACGCCGAAGCTCAGGGCCGCCACCAGCAGGATGTGCGCGACGACCGCGAAACTGAAACCGCGCCCCAGTCCGGGCGCGGGCGGCGGACGCAGGGGATCGCGGTCCGGGTGGAATCGGGAGACCAGGGTACTCATCGCGTGCGATCGTTTCCCGGTTTCAGCGGTCCGCCGCGGCGCCGTTCTTCACGGACAGGCCCACGCGCTGGACGCCCGCGCGCTGCAGCACGTCCATCGTCTTGACGACCGCCTCGTACTTGACGTTGCGGTCGGCGGAGATCACGACCGGCGTGGTCGCGTCGCCCTTCTGCGCGTCCTTGACGCGCGCGGCCAGCGCCTTGAGCGGCACCGGCGACGGGTCCTGGTCGCCGTCGAGCTTGATCTTGAGCTGCTCGTCGGTGCCGACGATCACCTGGATCACGTGCTGCGGCTGCGTGCGGCTGGTGCCCACGCTGGGCAGGTCGACGACGCCGGTGGTGATGAGGGGCGCGCTGACCATGAAGATGATCAGCAGCACCAGCATGACGTCGATGAACGGGACCATGTTGATCTCGTTCATCGTGCGGCGGCGCGAACCGCTGCGGGAGGACATTCCAGGCATGACCGACGCTCCGGATCAGCGCTGCGCGGCCGGCGCGGGCTGGCCGGCGTTGCGCTGCAGGATGTTGGAGAACTCCTCGATGAAGGTCTCCAGCGTGATCGCGTTGCGGTCGATCTGGCGCGCGAAGCGGTTGAAGGCCAGCACAGCGGGGATCGCGGCGAACAGCCCGATCGCGGTCGCCACCAGCGCCTCGGCGATGCCGGGCGCGACCGTGGCCAGGGTCACCTGGGTCAGGTTGGACAGGCCGACGAAGGCGTGCATGATCCCCCAGATAGTGCCGAACAGGCCCACGTACGGCGACACCGAGCCCACCGACGCCAGGAAGGACAGGTGCGATTCCATCGCGTCGAGCTCGCGCTGGAAGCTCGCGCGCATCGCGCGGCGGGCGCCGTCCAGCAGCTGGCCGGAGTCGACCACGCGCTTCTCGCGCAGCTTCAGGAACTCGCGCATGCCGGACGCGAAGATGCGTTCCAGCGGTGCGCCGTCCGGGCGGTTGGAGACGCTGTTGTAGAGGTCGTTGAGGTTCTTGCCCGACCAGAACTCCTGCTCGAAGCCCTCGTTGCGCGTGCGGATGCGGCCCAGCGAGATGAGCTTGCTGAAGATCACGCTCCAGCTGGCCAGCGAGACCAGCAGCAGCGCGGCGATCACCAGCTGCACCGTGAGGCTGGCATGGGCGATCAGGGAAACGATGGAGAGGTCTTGGTTCATGAGGTCGACGGGCGGTGGTCGGGGATCAAGGACGGATCAACGGGGGATCCAGCCTGGAATTGTGACAAGTCTGGCGGGGTCCATGGCAAACGACGGGCCAGGGACATGCAAAGAAGCGTGTCGACGGGGCGGCAGGGTCGGTGCGCGGCCCGCGGGTCAGCGCGGCGCGGGCGACACGGCCCCCGGCGCGGGCTGCAGCGCTTGCAGGATGCGTGCCGGGATGCGCGCGGGTTTCAGGCTGATCGCATCGACGCAACCGATGCGGATTCGGCCCTGCGTCAGCAGCTGCTCGCCGCGCCAGACCTGCTGGTCGATGACCAGGCTGGCGCGTCCGACCTCGGCCGGCACGACGCTGACGCGCAGCCAGTCGTCCAGCCGCGCCGGCGCCAGGTAGCGCAGCGCGGTGTCACTGACCACGAACATCAGGCCCTCGTCGCGACGCATCGTCTCCTGCTCGAAGCCCAGGCCGCGCAGCCACTCGGTGCGGGCACGTTCCATGAACTTCAGGTAGTTGGCGTAGAAGACGACGCCGCCGGCGTCGGTGTCCTCCCAGTAGATGCGCAGCTCATGATGGTGGACCGCCAGCGCGGGCGAGGCACCGGAGACGGCGAGCGGGCCGCCGAGCAGGGCGGGGACGGTGGCGGCGCCGCCGTCGGCGCGGGGATCCGAATCGGGATCGGCAGGGGAACCGGAACTCATGCCGGGATGATAGGGCGTTTGCCGGGCGCACCCGGTCCGGGAAGCCGCGGGCGCGGTTCGGCGCTCACGATACCGATTCCGGGTCGGGGGCTGGCACGCCGCGTGCTGTGTGGGCTCGTGTTCATCACGTGACCTGCCATGCCCCCATTTGATCTCGACTACATCGGGCAACTTGCCACCGCGGCGGTCACGCCCAAGGGCCGGCAGGCGGCCCAGGCGTCCCGGCTGGCCTCCCGGCGCATCGAGGCGATGCGTGCCTCCGACGACCCGCATCAGCGGGTGCTGGGGGCGGGGGGTATCGCGGGTCTGGGGCAGCCCGCCGACCTGGCGAAGACGGGGCGAATCCTGAAACCGACCAATCTGTAGCGGACGAAGCCGCGGCGGCTTCGGGCCGGATTCAAGTCGGCATCAGGCCCGCGCTTTCAGCTGGTCGAGGCGAGCGCTCACGCGATCGAGCGCCTCACGCAGATCGTCCATGCTGCTGGCGAAGGACAGGCGCAGGAAGCGCTCGCCGAAGGCCGGGCCGAAGTCGCGGCCGGGCGTCAGCGCGACCTGCGCGTGTTCCATCAGGTCCATGCACAGGTCCCAGCTGGACAGGCCCGTGCCCGAGGCATCGGCCCAGGCGTAGAACGCGCCGTCGGGCATGACGGGCACGGGCAGGCCCATGGCCTCCAGCGCCGGCACCACGACGTCGCGACGGCGGCGCAGCTCTTCACGGCGGCGTTCGTACTCGGAGATCGATGCCGGATCGAAGCAGGCCAGCGCGGCGTGCTGGGCGATCGTCGACGGGCAGATGTAGAGGTTCTGCGCGAGCTTCTCGACCGCGCCGACCATCGCGGGCGGCAGCACCAGCCAGCCGAGCCGCCAGCCGGTCATGCCGAAATACTTCGAGAAGCTGTTGATCGACACCACGTCGTCGCCGAGCGTCAGCGCGCTGCGCGCATAACGGTCGTCGTAGCCGAGCGGCTGGTAGATCTCGTCGACGATGGTGACGCCGCCGCGCTCGCGCACGAAGGTGTGGATGCCGGCGAGTTCAGCCGGCGGGATCGAGGTGCCGGTCGGGTTGCTCGGCGAGGCGAGCAGCACGCCGCGGCTGCGCTCGTTCCAATGCGCGCGCAGCCGGGGCAGGCTCAGTTGGAAACGCTCCTCGGCGGTCGACGGGATCAGCACCGGCGTCGCGTCGACGGCGGCGACGAAGTGCCGGTTGCAGGGATAGCTGGGGTCCGGCATCAGGACCTCGTCGCCGGCCTGGAACAGGGCGAGGCAGGCCAGCTGCAACGCCGCGGACGCGCCGGCGGTGACAACGATGCGGTCGGGATCCAGGGCCAGGTCTTGCGTCTGGCCGTACCAGTCGGCGATGCGCTGACGCAGCGCGCGCAAACCGTTGGCCTGCGTGTAGGGAATGCGGCCTTCGGCGGTGAAGCGCGCGGCGGCCTCGCGGACGGCAGGGCTGGCGCCGAAGTCAGGCTCGCCGATGTTCAGGTAGATCATGCGCCGGCCCCCCTGGGCCGGATCGCAGATCGGCGAGCGGGCGATCTCGTCCGCCCGTTTCGCGCACTCCATGACGTAGAACGGGTCGATGTTCCCGACGCGATTCGAAAGTCTCATTCCGGCGGCATTCCATGATGGCTCTGCCGCCGATCATAGGACGCGGGGCGCGCGTCTCAGCGCACGAAGCGGTTGCCTTCGCCCACGATCGAGAGATCCGCGAAGTCCAGGCCCGAGTGATCGGCCGGGCTGTAGCTGATCTCCAGGCCGCCGATGTTGACCTTCTGCATGTTCTCCAGCGTGTCGCGCAGCTTCTGGCGCGACGGGTGCGGACCGGCGCGGCGCAGCGCTTCCACCAGCACCTTCGCGCCGGCGAACCCTTCGATCATGGCCGGCGTGATGTCGCCCAGGCCCTGGGCGGTGGCCAGGCCCTGCGCCTCGGTCACGATGGCGGCGTTGCGGGAGCGCTCGTAGGGGAACACCTGCCCGACGATGATGCCGCGCGCGTTCTTGCCCAGCGAGGCGACGAAGCCCGACGAGGCGTTGTTGGACAGGGTCACGATCTGCACGCGCGAGCCGCTGTCGCGCAGCGCGGCCACGCCGTCGACGACGGCCTGTCCCGAGCCCAGGAAGATCACGGCCTGCGCCGAGGTCGACTGCGTCTTGGCCACCGAGGCCTTGAAGTCCGGATGGGCGCGGTCGAACTTCTCGAGGAAGGCGGCCGTCTTGCCGACCGCGGCGAAGCCCGCCATCACGCCGACCACCGCGTCCGCGCCGAAGGAGTCGTCGACCTGGACCACGCCGATCTTCTCGATGCCGATCAGGCTCAGGTGCTTGACGGCGCGTTCCGCTTCGCGCTGGTAGGTCGCGCGGACGTTGAAGAGCCACGGATGGACCGGCTTGTGCAGCGCCATCGCGCCGGTGGACGGCGCGACCAGGGGCACGCGGTGCTCGGTGAGCAGCGGCATGATGGCCTGGTTGTGCGGCGTGCCGCGCGTGAGGAACAGCGCCAGCACGTTGTCGTTGACGATCAGCGTCTTCGCGTTTTCCGCCGCGAGCTTCGGATCGAACTTGTCGTCCAGCGAGATCAGCTTGATCTTCTCGCCGTGCACGCCGCCGGATTTGTTGATCGCGTCGAGGTAGAGCTTCGCGCCGTCGGTCGTTTCCTTGACGCTGGCGGCGACCGATCCGGTGAAGCCGGAGGTCTGGCCGATGAGGACCTCGGCGTGCGCGGTCGTCGCGGTCATCGCCGCGGTCATCGTGACGAAGAGGAGGGAGAGCATCAGCCCACTGAGGTTTCTCACGTGCATTCCTGGCAAGAGGTAGGGGCGCCATGATCGGGCGCGTCGCGGGCTTCGCCGTCGTCGGCGCGCCACGTCGGTGCGCGCGGGCGGCCTTCGGAGCGAAGCGATGTCTGGAGGTGCGCAGCGCAGCCTCACGGTGCGGAATGTACGGCGCAGCGGGAGCGCTGATTGCAGGGGCTTCCCGGGTTCCGACACCTGGAGTTGCATGAGTTACCCCGAAATTGAGTCACATGGCGTGATCGGCAACCTGCGCACGACCGCGCTGGTGTGCACCGACGGCACGATCGACTTCTTCTGCTTCCCCCGTTTCGACTCGCCCAGCGTGTTCCTGTCCCTGCTGGATGACCGGCGCGGCGGGCGTTTCAGCATCGGACCGGCCGCCGGCGCCGGCATGCACACGCGACAGATGTATCTGCCCGATACGAATGTGCTGCTGACGCGCTACCTGTCTGCCGAAGGTCTGGTGGAGGTCATCGATTACATGCCTGTGCGCACAAACGGTCCGCAGAGCGCCCTGGTGCGACGGGTTCGTTGCATCCGCGGTTCACGACGTTTCGAGATGCGCTGCGAGCCGAAGTTCGACTACGGACGCGCCGAGTGCAAGGCCGAGGTCGGCGACGACGGCCTGCTGGCGTCGTTCACGATGGGGGCGTCGCCGGGGCCGATGCAGCTGCGCAGCACGGTCCCGCTGCAGATCGATCGCGACGATGCCGGCGCGGTCGGCGTCGCGATGGATCTGAAGGCGGGCGACGAAGTCGGCTTCGTCTTCGAATGCGTGATCGAGCGGCCGACCGACGACGAGGATCTCCACGACTTCCTGGAGGCGTCGTTCACCGAGACGATGGCGTACTGGCAGGCCTGGAGCGAGCGCTCGTCCTATCGCGGCCGGTGGCGCGAGATCGTGCTGCGCTCCGCGCTGATCCTGAAGCTGCTGAGCTCCACGGAGCACGGATCGATCATCGGCGCGGCGACCTTCGGTCTGCCCGAGCATGTCGGCGGCGTGCGCAACTGGGACTACCGCTACTGCTGGATCCGCGACGCGGCGTTCACCGTGCATGCGCTGCTGCGGCTGGGCTACACCGAGGAGGCCGACCGCTTCATCGGCTGGGCCAAGGGTCGCGCGGACGACGACGAAGCAGACGCCGTGCCGCAGGTGCTCTATGCCGTCGACGGCCGCCGCATCGAGTCCGAGATCGAGCTGGATCATCTGTCCGGCTACCGCGATTCGCGGCCCGTGCGCGTGGGCAATGCCGCCGCCACCCAGCTGCAGCTGGACGTGGTGGGGGAACTGGTCGACGCCATGTACCTGGCCGACAAGCATGGCCCGGCGCCGTCCATCGATGTCTGGCGCCGGCTGACGGCCCGCATCGACTGGCTGTGCGAGCACTGGGACCAGCCGGACGACGGCATCTGGGAGATGCGCGGCGAGCGGCGCGATTTTCTCTCGGGCCGGCTGCTCAGCTGGGTGGCGCTGGACCGCGCGTTGAGGATGTCGAAACGGTTCGCGCGCCCGGCGCCGGTGCTGCGCTGGGTCGAGACGCGCGACGCGATCGCGTCGCAGATCATCGATGAGTTCTGGCATACCGGGAAACAGGCTTTCGTGCAGTACCGTGGCGGTGACACGCTGGACGCGGTGGTGCTGCTGATGCCGATGGTCAAGTTCATCGGTTCCAGCGACCCGCGATGGCTGTCGACCCTGGACGCCGTGGGCCGGGAACTGAGCGTGGACGGACTCGTCGCCCGCTACACCACCGTGGACGGCGCGGACACGGCCAACCTGGACGGGTTGCACGGGCAGGAGGGCGCTTTCACGGCGTGCTCGTTCTGGTACGTCGAATGCCTGGCCCGGGCCGGGCGCGTCGACGAGGCGCGGCTGCACTTCGACAAGTTGCTCACCTACGCCAACCACCTGGGTCTGTACGCCGAAGAGATCGGGCGCGGCAGCGAGCACCTGGGCAACTTCCCTCAGGCGCTGACGCATCTGGCGCTGATCAGCGCGGCGCTCGCGCTGGACCGGGCGATCGAACGGAAAGGACCGAAGCCATGACCATGCGCACGCTGGAGCAACAGGTGGCCCTCGTCACGGGGGCGAGTTCGGGCATCGGCAAGGCGATCGCCGTGGCCATGGCGGACGCCGGGGCGGCCGTGGCGGTCAACTACCACTCGCAGCCGGACGCGGCGCGGGACGTGGTGGCGCAGATCACACGGGCCGGCGGACGCGCGGTCGCGGTGAAGGCCGATGTCGGCTCGGAGCCCGAGGTGCAGCGGCTGTTCGAACAGGCGGTCGACGCGTTCGGCCGGGTCGACATCCTCGTGGCCAACTCCGGCATCCAGCGCGACGCACCGATCGGCGAGATGACGCTGGCCCAGTGGAACGAGGTGATCACCACCAACCTGACCGGGCAGTTCCTCTGCGCCCGCGCGGCGGTGGGGCTGTTCCGCCAGCAGGGGCGGGAGGCGCAACGCTCACGCGCGCTCGGCAAGATCATCCACGTCAGCTCCGTCCACCAGCTCATCCCCTGGGCGGGGCATGCGAACTACGCGGCGTCCAAGGGCGGCATCGACCTGTTCATGCGCAGCCTCGCGCAGGAGGTGGCGCAGGAGGGCATCCGCGTCAACGCGATCGCACCGGGCGCCATCGCCACGGCGATCAACCGGGCGTCGGTGGAGGACGAGGCAGCCAGGAAGAAGATGCTGTCGCTCATCCCGTACGGGCGCATCGGCGCGCCGGAGGACGTGGCGGCCGCGGCGGTGTGGCTCGCCAGCGATGCCTCCGACTACGTCGTCGGCACGACCCTGTTCATCGACGGGGGGATGAGCCTGTATCCGGAGTTCCGGGACGGGGGTTGACCGATCGGCACAGGTCGTACACCACGCCGCGCAGCCATTGATGCGCCGGGTCCTTGTCCTGGCGCGGATGCCACATCTGGGACACGGTGATGGGGTCGGTCGGCACGGGTAGCGGCAGCGAGCGCAGCGAGCCGTGGGCCATGTCCGCCCGGAAGAAGGAGGAGGGCACCAGCGCCACGAGGTCCGTCGCAGCCGCGATCGACAGCGCCGCGCGGAAGCTCGGCACGACGACCGCGATGCGGCGTTCCAGTCCGCGCGCGGCGAGCGCCTCGTCCACCGGGCCCGCTCGACGGCCCCGCCGCGAGGTCACCACGTGGGCGCAGGCCGCATAAGCCGCTGCATCGAGTTCACGCCCGTCCAGCAGCGCGTGACCCGACCGCACCGCCGCGACGAAGTGGTCGCGATAGAGCGCCTGGATGCGGACCTCGGGGCCGGACTCGCCGAGCACGCCGATGTCCAGGTCGATCAGGCCTTCACGCAGTGGGCGGACGTCCTTGTCGGGCTTGGGCGCGAAACGCAGGCACACGCCCGGCGCTTCTTCGGCGGCACGTGCGACCAGCGCCGGAGCGAAGGCCTCGATGAAGCCGTCGTTCGCGCGCAGCGTGAAGGTCCGTTGAAGCCGGCGCAGATCCCAGCCGGCGCCGGCGGGTTGCAGCACGGCGCGCGCGCCCTGGGCGAGCTCCCGGACCTGCTCGCGCAGGGCCAGCGCGTGCGGCG
>NZ_DASVNZ010000330.1:0-5257 GCF_036486225.1 Roseateles sp.
GGTCTGCTCCGCTTCCAGCGCAGCAATCTGCTTGGGGATCTCGTCGAGCTCGCGCTGCTCCTTGTAGCTGAGCTTGCGCTTCGTGGCGACGACCGGAGCCGGCGCGGGGGCCGGTGCGGGCGCCGGCGTGGGCGCGGCGGCCGGAGCCTGGCGCGCCTTGATCTCGGCGGCGCGCTGCGACTGCTGCAGCCAGTCCTCGATGTCGCCTTCGTACTCGCGCCACTTGCCCGCGCCTTCGCTGACGATGGTCGAGGTCACGACGTTGTCCAGGAAGCGCCGGTCATGACTGACGAGGAAGACGGTGCCGTCGTACTCGGCCAGCAGTTCCTCCAGCAGCTCCAGCGTCTCGATGTCCAGGTCGTTGGTCGGTTCGTCCAGCACCAGCACGTTGGCCGGCCGCGCGAACAGCCGGGCCAGCAGCAGCCGGTTGCGCTCGCCGCCGGACAGGCTGGACACCGGCGATTCCGCCCGCGCTGGCGAGAACAGGAAGTCGCTCAGGTAGCTCTTGACGTGCTTGCGCTGGTTGCCGATCTCGATCCACTCGCTGCCGGGGCTGATCGTGTCGGCCAGCGTCGCGCTGAGGTTGAGCGCGTCGCGCATCTGGTCGAAGTAGGCGACCGACATCTTCGTGCCCAGGCGCACCGTACCGCTGTCGGGCGCGAGCTCGCCGAGGATCATCTTCAGCAGCGTCGTCTTGCCGGCGCCGTTGGGGCCGATCAGGCCGACCTTGTCGCCGCGCAGGATGGTGCCGGTGAAACCGTCGACGATCACGCGGTCGCCGAAGCGCTTGGACACGCCTTCCAGCTCCGCCACGATCTTGCCGCTCGAATCGCCGGTGGCGACGTCCAGCCGCACCTTGCCCTGCACGTCGCGGCGCGACTGGCGTTCGTTGCGCATCTCATGCAGCCGCTGCACGCGGGCGACGCTGCGGGTGCGGCGGGCTTCGACGCCCTTGCGGATCCAGACCTCTTCCTGCGCCAGCAGCTTGTCGAAGCGGGCGTTGGCCAGCGCTTCGTTCTCCAGCTCGTAGGCCTTGGCGGCCTGGAAGGCGGCGAAGTTGCCGGGATAGCCGCGCAGCTGGCCGCGGTCGAGTTCGACGATGCGGTTGGCGACGTTGTCCAGGAAGGCGCGATCGTGGGTGATCAGCAGCAGCGAGCCCTTGAAGCCGTTCAGCAGCTCTTCGAGCCAGCGGATCGCGTCGAGGTCCAGGTGGTTGGTCGGTTCATCGAGCAGCAGCACGTCCGGCTGCGCGACCAGCGCGCGGGCCAGCGCGACGCGCTTCTTCAGACCGCCGGAGAGTTCGCCGATCTTGCGTCCGCCGTCGAGGTCCAGACGATGCAGCGTCTCGTCGACGCGCTGCTCCCAGTTCCAGGCGCCGATCTGCTCGATGCGCTCCTGCACCCAGCCGAGGTCGTCGTTCTCGTCATGCGCCTCGTAGCGCTCGCGCAGCGCCTTGGCTTCGGCGACGCCTTCGCTGACGACGTCGAAGATCGTCGCCTCGGGGCGCAGCTCGGGTTCCTGCGGCACGTAGACGCTGGTCAGGCCCTTTTCGAGCTGCAGCAGCCCGTCGTCGAGCTTTTCAATGCCCGCGAGGACCTTCAGCATCGAGGACTTGCCGGTCCCGTTGCGACCGATCAGACCGACGCGGTCGCCGGTTTCGAGGGAGAAATTGGCGCCGTCGAGCAGCGGCACGTGGCCGAAAGCGAGGTGGGCGTTGGAGAGGGAAAGGACAGCCATGGGGGCGATTGTCCTCGAAGGCGCAAGAAGGCTTCCGTACTGCCACCGCCGCTGGCCCTCACCCCTGCCCTCTCCCGCAAGCGGGAGAGGGAGAAAGAGGAGTCAGACCCAGACGCGGTAGGCCCAGAACGCCTCGTCGTGGGCGACGCGGCGGCGCAGTTCCTCGGGGCTGAAACCGCTGAGGCGGCGGGTCTCGCGGCACAGGTGCGCCTGGTCCGCGTAGCCGTGGTCCTGCGCCAGCGCGCTCCAGATCACGGCGCCCTCCTCCTCGTCGAGCTTGCGCACCTGCTGGAAGGCGGCTTCCGCGCGGCTGACCAGCCGCAACGCGCGCAGGCTCTGGCCGCTCCATTGCTTGATGCGGCGCTCCGCCTGCCGGACGCTGCGTCCATGACCCGCTGCGATCGCGCGCAAGGCCAGGTGCTGCATCCAGCCGGCGTAGCCGCGCGGGGGAGGATCGTCCGCCAGCACCTCGTCGCGCACGGCGCGCCAGCGCGGCATCAGGAAGTCCTCCAAGGTGCGCCGGGCCGTCTGTTCGTCCCGGGCCGCGAGCATCGCCACATCGAGCGCGCGCCACGCGGGATCGTCGATGAACGACAGGGGCAGCATCCGGTCCTTGAGCTCAGCGAGATCGATGCCCGTCATCGCCTGCAGCGCTTCCGGCCGGATCGCGACCATGAACGCCCGGCAGTCGGGCGTCGCCTGGAACCGCTTGGGGCCGCCGCGCGGACCGCCGATGACGCTGGCAGGCAGCCAGGGTCCCGGATTGCCGTCGATGTCCGTTCCGACATCGACATCCCTCGCCGCATCCGTTCCGATGTCCAGTTCTCGCACGCGACCGCTCAAGGTCCAACTCAGGCCGCACAGCGGCGTTGCGGGAAACCAGCTTTGGCATTGGGCATCGGTCAGCGCCTCGCCGTTTGTGGCCGCCGCAGACAGGTCTCGCCAGAGATAGGCGTAAAGGCAACCCTCCAGCGCGCGAGGCGGGATATGCAGTCGAGCGACGGTGCCGGGATGCAGGGGAGCGTCCATGCGCCGCAGTCTAGGCGCACCGACCGTCTTGCTCCCTCTCCCGCTTGCGGGAGAGGGTGGGGGTGAGGGCCAGCGGCGGCGGAAGTACGTGAACGGACGATGTCGCTTCGATTCAAGACGCCTCGGCGCGGCACGGAGACGATGCGATCCCATGAGCCACGTCCTTGCGATCCCCGATGCCGTGCCCGGTCCGCGTCCGCGCTGGTCCGGCCTGCCCGAAGTGCTGTCCATGCGCCGCGACTACCTCGGCCACATGCGGCAGCTGCATGAGCGCTACGGCGACATCGTCCACCAGCGGCTACTCGGTCTCGACGACTTCAACTTCTTCCATCCCGACCACGTCCGCGAACTCCTGATCGCCGGCCACGACGGCATGATCCGCTGGGAGCGCGCGACGCAGGTCTTCGCCGACGCGCACGGTCAGAGCGTCCTCGTCGCGAAGGGTCCGGCCTGGCAGCGGCAGCGCAAGCTGTTGCAGCCCGGCTTCGCGCCGCAGCGCGTGCAGGGCTTCGTCCCGCTGATGGTCGATGCCGCCCGTCGCGCCCTGGATCGGCCCGCCGCTGGATCCGGTGCATCGGACATCGACTTCGACGTCGACGTCGATTTCGAACAGCTGATGACGCTGCTGACGATGGACGTGATCCTGCGCTCGCTGTTCTCGACCGGCGAGGGCGAGGCCGTCGTCGCCGAAGCGTCCTGGGCCGTGCACGAGCTCGGCAGGATCGCGATGGGCGAGATGTACGTGCCGGTGAGCGCGCCGCTGTGGGCGCCGTGGAAGCGCGGCAAGCGTCGCGCGCTGCGGGCGCTGGACACGCTGATCCGCGGCCACCTCGCCGGGCGCCGCCAGCGCGCACTGCGCGGCGAGCCGCTGCCCGACGACCTCCTCGCGATGCTGATGTCGCTGCGCGACGCCGACGGCGCGGCGCTCGACGACACCGCGTTGCGCGACGAATGCATGACGACCTTCCTGGCCGGTCATGAGACCAGCGCCGCCGCGCTGACCTGGTGGGGCTGGTGCATGGCCGCGCATCCGGAAGCGCAACGGCGCGCGGCCGACGAGGTCGACGCGGTGCTCGGCGGCCGGGCGCCGACGGCGGCGGACCTGACGCGGCTGCCGTGGCTGAGCCTGTGCATCAAGGAGACGCTCCGGCTCTACCCGCCGGCTCCGGCCTTGTTCTCCCGCCAGTTGACCGGAGAGATGGAGATCGCCGGGTTGCGCCTCCCGCGCGGCGCGATGATCCGGCTGACCCCTGGCGTGATCCAGCGCGACCCGCGCTGGTTCGACGAACCCGACGCCTTCCGACCGGAGCGCTTCGACCCCGCGGCGGGCCACCGCGAGATCCCGCGTGGCGCCTGGATGCCATTCGGCGCCGGACCGCGGGTGTGCCTCGGCAGTCACTTCGCGCTGATGGAGATCACGCTGATCGCGGCGATGGTGCTGCAACGGCATCGCCTCGCGCCGGTGCCCGAAGCGCCGACGCCGACCCCGGTGCTCAACATCACGCTGCGCCCTGCAACCCCGCTGCGGCTGCGCCTGCTGCCGCGCTGAATCGGCGCAGTGAATCTTTTATTCGTGGACGGCATGCGAGGCGGTCCGTAGCCTCGCGGCATGACCGCCTTACGAGATCGTCTCGGTCAACCGAACGAAGCTCCCGTCCGACAGCTGGAAGCGCACCCAGCGCATCCGGCTCGGCTGGATGGGCATGTCCTGCTCGACCGCCGCACCGGTGTCGAACTCGACCGCGGCGGGCGCCGGCTCGTACCAGCCGAGCGCGTCGAGTCGCGCCTCCTGCGCCACGATCTCCGGCGTCGCGTAGCACCACAGCGCGCGCCCGATCAGCTCGGCGCGCGGCAGGCGGCAATGGCGCTCGCGCGCGTGCGACATCGCCAGCAGGCGATGGCTCAGGTCGCAGATCAGGTGCACCGCGCCGGGCGCGCGCTCGACCAGGCGGCCCAGCTCGACGTCGGCGGCGCTGTCCAGCCGCGCCGCCATCAGCCGCCGCAGGGCCTGCTGCTCGTCGAACGAGGGCGTGGCGATCCCCGACTCCCAGCGCGACACCGTCGTCTGCGACACCTTCAGTTCCGCCGCGACGGCGCCCTGCTTCAGACGGCGCAGCGTGCGCCACAGGCGCAGGCTGTGGCCGAGCTGGCGGGCATCGCAGGAGAGCAGCGGCGATTCGTTCATGGCGGGGCGGCGCAGGGGCGTGAGGACGAGCGGGACGACAAGCGACAGGGCGACCGATCGATGTCCAGGAAGATTGTCCCCGGAGGACCGAAGTGAGGATTCTGCTGTACTACCTCTGCGGCGTGTTCGCCGCGGCCCAATTGGGCAAGCTGGCCGCGCTGTCACCGCCGATCGCGCGCGAGCTCCAGCTCGGACTGGCGGCGATGGCCGCGCTGACCTCGCTGCTCGAAGTCTGCGGCGCCACGCTCGGCGGCGTCGCGGGGCGCTGGCTGCCGCGCATCGGACTCAAGCGCGCGCTGGCCGGCG
>NZ_DASVNZ010000333.1:0-12245 GCF_036486225.1 Roseateles sp.
ACGCTGTGGGTCTTCACCGAGAACGACCGCTACTTCGCGCCGCAGCATCAGCGCCGCTGGGCCGAGGCCTACCGCGAGGCGGGCGGCCTGGTGCAGACGCGCGAGATGCCGGCTTTCGGCGAGGACGGCCATCAGCTGTTCGCGCGGGGCAACGACCTCTGGCAACCGGTCGTCGACGCCTTCCTGAAGCCGCTCGGCTTCCCCGTCCCCGGTGCGCTGCCGCCGCCGGTCGGCGGGGCCGCCGTGAGCGACGAGGTCCAGGGCCTGCCCTCGAACCGTCTCGCGACCGGCTATCGCAAGTTCCTCGCCGCGCAGGAGCCGCGCGCCTTCGCGACCAACGGCTCGCGCTGGGGCTACGCCTACGGCGACGACGCCCAGTCGCGCGCGCTCGCCCTGTGCGACCAGTTCACCGACGGCGAAGAGCGCTGCCGCCTCTACGCCGTCAACCGGACCATCGTCTGGAGCAAGCCATGACCACGAACGACTTCCTTCCCACGACACTGCGCGTCGAACGCACCGGTCCGAACGACGCGGTCGCGCGCGTCACGCTGAACCGTCCCGATGTCCGCAACGCTTTCAACGACACCGTCATCGGCGAACTCTCCGCGGTGTTCGAGGCGCTCGGCCAGGACCCGTCGCTGCGCGCGATCGTGCTGGCCGCCGAGGGCAAGGCCTTCTGCGCCGGCGCCGACCTGAACTGGATGAAGGCGATGGCCGGCTACAGCTGGGACGAGAACCACGCCGACGCCGGCCGCCTGGCCCACATGCTGTGGACGCTCTACAGCTGCCCGGTGCCGGTGATCGCGCGCGTGCAGGGCGATGTCTACGCCGGCGGCGTCGGGCTGGTGTCGGTCTGCGACATCGTCGTCGCGGCCGAGTCCGCGGGCTTCTGCCTGTCCGAGGCCAAGCTCGGCCTTCTGCCCGCGACGATCGGGCCCTACGTCGTGCGCGCGCTCGGCGAGCAGGCCTCGCGCCGCTACTTCGTGACGGCCGAGCGCTTCACCGCCGCCGAGGCGCATCGCCTGGGCCTGGTCCATGAGCTGGCCGCCGATCCCGAGGCGCTGGATGCGAAGGTCGACGCGCTCGTCGCCTCGCTGCTGGCGAACGGACCGGCGGCCGTGCGCGCCTGCAAGCGTCTCGTCCAGGACGTCGCCCACGCCCCGATCACCGCGACGCTGCGCGACGACACCGCGCGCCGCATCGCCGACATCCGCGCCAGCGCCGAAGGGCGCGAGGGCGTGCAGAGTTTCCTGTCGAAAGGCAAGCCTTCCTGGCTGGCCTGAAAGTTTTCCTGAATGTCTGAAGCAGTACGACAAGATTGGCAACGCCGCAGCCTCGCGGCGGTCTGGCACCCCTGCACGCAGATGGCGCGTGCGCAGGACGTGCCGCCGCTGCCCATCGCCCGGGGTCAAGGTCCCTGGCTGTTCGACCACGAGGGCCGGCGTTATTTCGACGCCAACAGCTCGTGGTGGGTCAACCTGTTCGGCCACGCCGACCGGGGCCTGAACGAGGCGATCAAGCATCAACTCGACACGCTGCCGCACGTGATGCTGGCAGGCTGCACGCACGAGCCGGCGGTGCGCCTGTCCGAGCGCCTGTCCGCGCGCACCGGCGGCGCGCTGGGGCATCTGTTCTTCGGCAGCGACGGCGCGTCGGCGGTCGAGATCGCGCTCAAGCAGAGCTTCCATTCCTGGCGCAACCGCGGCCTGACGGACAAGCGCGAATTCGTCTGCCTGAAGAACGGCTATCACGGCGAAACGATCGGCGCGCTGGCCGTCACGGACGTGGCGATCTTCCGCGACGCCTACGACCCGCTGCTGATGCGCAGCCACATCGTGACGTCGCCGGATCAGCGGCTGGGCAACGAGGCGCAGGCCATCGACGAGATGCGCGCGCTGCTCGCGGAGCGCCACGACCACATCGCCGCCGTCATCGTCGAGCCACTGGTGCAGGGCGCCGCGGGCATGTCGATGTACGCGCCGAGCTACCTGAAGGCGCTGCGTGCGCTGTGCACCGAATTCAAGGTGCATCTGATCGCCGACGAGATCGCCGTCGGCTGCGGCCGTACTGGCACCTTCTTCGCGTGGGAGCAGACAGCGCCGGCCTCGAACACCGACTGGCCCGATTTCCTGTTGCTCTCCAAGGGCATCACCGGCGGCACCATGCCGCTGTCGCTGGTGCTGACGACTGACGACGTCTACGAGGCCTTCTGGTCGCAGGACGTGACGCGCGGTTTCCTGCACTCGCACAGCTACACCGGCAATCCGCTGGCGTGCGCCGCCGCGAACGCGGTGCTGGACCGCTTCGACGCAGGCCAGCTCGAACGCAACCAGCAGCAGGCCGCGTGGCTCACCGAAGCCTTCGCGCCGCTGGCCGCCGATCCTCGCGTGACGCATCTGCGCCAGCGCGGGATGATCCTGGCCTTCGACGTCAACCCGAAGACGACGACGCCTGTCGAGCGCTTCTCCGAGAAATTCCATCTCGCGGCGCGCAAGCATGAACTGCTGATCCGGCCGATCGGCCAGACCGTCTACCTGATGCCGCCCTACCTGATCGATGAGGCGGCTGCGAAGTTCCTCGCGAACGCCGTGAGCGTGACGCTGGCGGAGGTGCTCCATGCTGCTTGATCACCTGCAAGCCAAGCTGGACGCGATCCGTGCCCAGGACCTGACGCGCTTCACCCGCATCGCCGAGACCGGTACCGCGCCGCGCCAGACGGTGCGCGGCGCCGACGGCCTCGCGCGCGAGCTGACGATGTTCTGCAGCAACGACTACCTCGGCCTGGCCGCGCATCCCGCGGTAGCCGATGCGCTGATCGAAGGCGCGCATGTCTACGGCGGCGGCTCCGGCGCGTCGCCGCTGGTGAGCGGCCATTCGCGCGCGCATCACGACGTCGAGGCGCTGCTGGGCCGCTGGTTCGAGCCGCATATCCCCAGCGCCAAGGCGATCGGTTTCTGCACCGGCTACATGGCCAACCTCGCGGTGGTGACTGCGCTCGGCGACGCCGACGCGGAGATCTTCAGCGAGACGCTGAACCACGCCTCGCTGATCGACGGCACGCGGCTGGCGAAAGCCAAGGTCTCGCGCTACGCGCATTGCGATGTCGAGGACCTGCGCGCGCAGCTCGCGGCCAGTTCTGCGCGCGTGAAGCTGATCGTCACCGATGCCGTCTTCAGCATGGATGGCGACATCGCGCCGCTCCCGGCATTGCTGGCCGCGGCCGAAGAATTCGACGCCTGGCTGATCATCGACGACGCGCACGGGCTGGGCGTGCTCGGCGACAACGGCGTGGGCTCTCTGGAGCACTTCCAGCTGCGCAGCGAGCGGCTGATCCTCGTCGGCACGCTGGGCAAGGCGGCCGGACTCGCGGGGGCCTTCGTCGTCGCGCACGCGACGATCACCGACTTCCTGCTGCAGGCGGCGCGCAACTACATCTTCTCGACGGCCTCGCCGCCGGCGGTGGAACACGCACTGCTGACCAGTCTGGCGCTGATCCGCGGCGAGGTCGGTCGCGCACGCCGCACGTCGTTGCGCGCCTTGCAGGCGCGCTTGCGCGCAGGCATCGGGGCTCTGCTCGATCGCCATCCGACGCTGACCTGGAAGCTCGCCGATTCGCAGACGCCGATCCAGCCGCTGATCGTCGGCGGCAACGCCGAGGTGATGGCGCTCGCCGCCGCGCTGGAGCGCGAAGGCCTGCGCGTGCCCGGCATCCGTCCGCCGACGGTGCCCAAGGGCGAGGCGCGCCTGCGCATCACGCTGTGCGCGACGCACACCGAGGCGGATGTCGATCGCCTCGTCGCGGCGCTGGAGGCCTGCGCATGAGCACGATGCATCCGCTGCACGGCTTCTTCATCACCGGCACCGACACCGAGATCGGCAAGACCTGCATCACCGCCGGTCTGACGCGCGCGTTCGACGGCCTGGGCCGCTACGTGACGCCGATCAAGTCGCTGGCCGCCGGACAGACGCAGAACGCCGACGGCGTCTGGGTCAACGAGGACGTCGCCCTCCTGCATGCCGCGCAGACGCAGGGCATGACGATGGACGAGGTCGGCCCGTTGCAGTTCCGCGAGCCCTGCGCGCCGCACATCGCCGCGAAGCTCGAAGGCCGCGCCATCGACCGCACCGCGTTGCTGGCCGCCATCCGGCGCTCGGCCTCCAAAGGCGACTTCGCGCTGATCGAAGGCGTAGGCGGCTTCCGCGTGCCGCTCACCGACGATTGGGACACCGCCGACCTGGCCGTCGACCTGGCCATGCCGGTGGTGCTCGTCGTCGGACTGCGGCTGGGCTGCATCAACCACGCGCTGCTGACGGCCGAAGCCGTTCTGGCGCGCGGCCTGCGGCTCGCCGGCTGGGTCGCCAACACCGCCGACCCCCATCAACCCCATGTGGCGGACAATCTGGCCGCCTTGCACGCCCGACTCGACCAGGGCTTGAGCGTGCCGTGCTGGGGCCATGTGCCCCGGCTCCCCGATCCCTCTCCCGCGGCCGTGGCCGCGCATCTGCAGCAGCCGCTGCTGTTGAACGCATTGAAAGCATGACGATGAAGCAGACCGTCAACCAGATCCAGACGCTGACGCCCACCACCGACGACCAACGTCGCAACGCCAAGCCCTGGACCGTCAACGAGATCGCCGCGCTGTTCGAGCTGCCGTTCAACGACCTGCTGTTCCGCGCGCAGCAGGTGCACCGCGAGCACTTCGATCCGAACGCGGTGCAGCTGTCCACGCTGCTGTCGATCAAGACCGGCGGCTGCGAGGAGGACTGCAAGTACTGCCCGCAGTCGGCCCACTTCGACACCGGCCTGAAGGCCGAGAAGCTGATCCCGCTGCAGGAGGTGATGGAAGCCGCCCGCGCCGCCAAGGCCAACGGCGCGACCCGCTTCTGCATGGGCGCCGCGTGGCGTTCGCCGAAGGAGCGTCATCTGGAGGCCATCGGCGAGATGATCTCCGAGGTCAAGGCCATGGGCCTGGAGACCTGCCTGACCGCCGGCATGCTGGGCGACGGCCAGGCGGAGCAGCTGCGTGAAGCGGGGCTGGACTACTACAACCACAACCTCGACACCTCGCCGGAGTTCTACGGCCAGATCATCACGACGCGCACCTACCAGGACCGCCTGGACACGCTGGAGCGCGTGCGCGGCGTCGGCCTGAAGGTGTGCTCGGGTGGCATCGTCGGCATGGGCGAGACCCGCCGCCAGCGCGCCGGCCTGATCGCGCAGCTGGCCAACCTGGATCCGTATCCGGAGTCGGTGCCCATCAACAACCTGGTGCAGGTCGAAGGCACGCCGCTGGCGGGCACGGAAGCGCTGGACCCGTTCGAGTTCATCCGCACGATCGCCGTGGCCCGCATCACGATGCCGCGCGCGATGGTGCGCCTGTCCGCCGGCCGCGAGGAGATGCCCGAGACCATGCAGTCGCTGTGCTTCCTGGCCGGCGCGAACAGCATGTTCTACGGCGACAAGCTGCTGACCACCAGCAACCCGCAGGCCGAGAAGGACCGCCAACTGATCGCCCGTCTGGGCATGCACTGCGCGACCGAGGCCGACCTCAGCGCTGACACCGTGCCCGGCTGCGCGCCGGTGGGCGAGGACGCCGCGGCGTCCTGCGGCCATCGCCATTGATCTGAACCGACCCGACGAGCACGGCGGCAACGACTGCCGTGCCGCGTCGGACGACGGCGAAGCGCCGGCGTCCAGACGCACCCGGCGCGAAGCGGCCACAAGCCGCGACGCGTCGAGGACCCGAAACATGAGGAGACACCCGTGTTCAAGAAGATCCTGATCGCCAACCGCGGCGAAATCGCCTGCCGCGTCGCCGCCACGGCGCGCCGTCTGGGCGTGAAGACCGTCGCCGTCTATTCCGACGCGGACGCGGATGCGCGCCACGTCCAGGCCTGCGACGAGGCCGTGCGTATCGGCGGCCCCGCGCCGCGCGACAGCTACCTGCAGTGGCAGCGCATCCTCGAGGCCGCCAAGGCCACGGGCGCGCAGGCCGTCCACCCGGGCTATGGCTTCCTCAGCGAGAACGAAGAGTTCGCGCAGGCCTGCGCGGACGCGGGCCTCGTGTTCATCGGCCCGCCGCCGTCGGCGATCCAGGCGATGGGCTTGAAGGCCGAATCGAAGCGTCTGATGGAGCAGGCCGGCGTGCCGCTGGTGCCGGGATATCACGGCGCGGATCAGGATCCGGCGCTGCTGCGCCGCGAGGCCAATCGCATCGGTTATCCGGTGCTGATCAAGGCCAGCGCGGGCGGAGGCGGCAAGGGCATGCGTGCCGTTCACGCGGACGAGGAATTCGACGCCGCGCTCGCGTCCTGCAAGCGCGAGGCGATCAACAGCTTCGGCGACGACGCGGTGCTGATCGAGCGCTATGTGCAGCGCCCGCGACACATCGAGATCCAGGTCTTCGGCGACAGCCACGGCGACTGCGTCTACCTGTTCGAGCGCGACTGCTCGGTGCAGCGCCGGCATCAGAAGGTGCTGGAGGAAGCGCCGGCGCCCGGCATGACGGCAGAGCGCCGCGCCGAGATGGGCGCCGCCGCCGTGTCGGCCGCGAAGGCGGTCGGCTACCAGGGGGCGGGGACCGTCGAGTTCATCGCCGAGCAGGACGGCCGCTTCTACTTCATGGAGATGAACACGCGGCTGCAGGTCGAGCATCCGGTGACGGAGGCGATCACCGGCCAGGACCTGGTCGAGTGGCAGCTGCGCGTGGCGGCCGGCGAGCCGCTGCCGTTGAAGCAGGACCAGTTGCGCATGCACGGCCACGCGATCGAAGCCCGCATCTGCGCAGAGAACCCGGAGGGCGGTTTCCTGCCCGCGACGGGGACGTTGTCGGTGGCGCGCTGGCCGTCGCATGAGGCCTTCCGCCGCGCCGACGTGCGCATCGATTCCGGCGTGGGCGAGGGCGACGCGATCAGTCCGTTCTACGACTCGATGATCGCCAAGCTGATCGTCTGGGGCGAGACGCGCGAGCAGGCGCTGGCGTTGCTGGACGCGTCGCTGCGCGACACGCACATCGTCGGGCTGCACACCAACGTCGCGTTCCTGCGCCGCTGCGCGGCGACGGCGTCGTTCACGAACGCGGATCTGGACACTGCGCTGATCGAGCGCGAAAAGGCCGTGCTGTTCGGCCAGCCGGGCCTGCCGCTGGCGGAAGCCGCGGCGGCCGTCGTGGCGCACACGCTGGCTGAAGAAGCGCTCACTGAATCCGCCGATCCGTGGAGCCGTCGCGACGGCTGGCGGATGTTCGGCGCGGCGCAGCGCCGCTTCGAACTGGATGTCGACGGCGAGCATCACCAGGTGCTGCTGGCGCGTCACCACCACGGCAGCCTGTCGCTGACCGTCGGCGGCGAATCGATGGCGTTGGCGTTGCGTTCGGCGGGGCCGGAGCGTCATGAGCTCTACCTGAACGAGCGTCGCGTCACTGTCTCGACCTACAAGGTCGGCGAGCAGGTCGCGGTGTTCGGCGCGAACGGCTCGGCGCTGGTGACCGAGGTCGACGTGATCGCCCACGCGGGCCAGGGGCAATCGGATGCCGGCCGGCTGACCGCGCCGATGCCCGGCAAGCTGGTGGCTTTCCTGGCCCAACCGGGCGATGCGATCACCAAAGGTCAGCCGCTGGCGGTGATGGAAGCGATGAAGATGGAACACACCATCACCGCGCCGCGCGACGGCGTGGTGGCGGAACTGCTGTTCGCGATCGGGGACCAGGTCGGTGATGGCGCCGAGCTGCTCCGGCTGCAGGCGTGAGGCTGCTGGTCCTCACCCCCGCCCTCTCCCGCAAGCGGGAGAGGGAGTAAGCCAGACACCCAGCCAGAGGATCAAGCGATGACTACATTGCCCACCCGCGTCACGCTCGTTGATGTCGGCCCGCGCGACGGCCTGCAGAACGAGAAGGAGAACGTCGGCACGGCCGACAAGGCCAAGCTCGTTTCGCTGCTGCAGGACGCCGGTCTGAAGGAGATCGAGGTCACCAGCTTCGTCTCGCCGAAGTGGGTGCCGCAGATGGCCGACAACACGGCGGTGATGGCGGCGATCGAGCGCCGGCCCGGCGTGCGGTACAGCGTGCTGGTGCCCAACATGAAGGGCCTGGAAGGCGCGCTGCCGACGAAGCCGGACGAGATCGTCGTCTTCGCGGCGGCGTCGGAGGCCTTCTCGCAGAAGAACATCAACTGCTCGATCGCGGAGAGCATCGAGCGCTTCGCGCCCGTGGTGGCCGCGGCGCACGAGGCCGGCATCAAGGTGCGCGGCGCGCTGTCGTGCTCGGTCGGCTGCCCGTACCAGGGCGATGTCTCGGCCGATGAAGTCGAGCGCGTCGTGAAGCTGATGAAGGCCATCGGCGTGGACCACCTCGGCGTGGCCGACACGATCGGCGTCGGCACACCGCGCAAGGTGCAGGCCGCGATGGAGCGGGCGCTGAAGCACTACCCGCTGGTCGAGGTCAGCGGCCATTTCCATGACACCTACGGCCAGGCGCTGACCAACATCTACGCCTGCCTGGAGATGGGCATCCACACCTTCGACGCGAGCGTCGCCGGTCTCGGCGGCTGTCCGTACGCGAAGGGCGCGACCGGCAACGTCGCGACCGAGGACGTGGTGTTCCTGCTGAACGGCCTGGGCATCGAGACCGGCATCGACATCGACAAGCTGATCGATGCCGGCGCATTCATCTCCGGCGTGCTGGGCCGGCCGCCCGTCTCGCGCGTGGGGAAGGCGATCCTGGCGAAGCGCAAGGGGTGAGTCGACGGGAGCCCGCGTAGAGGGGGGCCGCGCTCCCGTCCGAGCAGGAACGTTCAGCCCCGGATCCGCTCCACGAACCACCACAGGTGCCCGCCGAGGTCCAGCACGCCGTAGCTCTTGTCGGCCCAGTACTCGGGGCCGTAGTCCTGGATCTTCGGTTCGTAGACGATGGTGGCGCCCGCCGCGCGGGCGTGCTCGCAATGCGCGGCAGCGTCGTCCACGTACACCATCAGGCTTTGCGTGTTGGCGCCGCCCACGCCCTTGGGGCTGCGCAGCGGGATGCCGAAACGCTCCGAGCGCTCGCCGCCGCCGCACTCGCTGACCATGATCAGCGCCTCCCCGTAGGTGAGCTGGCTGTGAACGACCGAACCGTCGTCCCCGTCCACCCGCAGCTGCACCTCGAACCCGAAGGCAGCGCACAACCACGGGATCGCTTCGGCGGCGCTGTCGTAAAACACGGCGCTGGACAGACGCGGCCAGCCGGCAGGCGTGGGTTTCATCGCAACTCCTGAGCATCGGTTTCGGGACCAGGCGAGGCTTCAGCATAGGCGATCAACCCGCCCGGAGTCATGCAGTCCCGACGCGGGGCGGGCGACGAGTGCATCTCGAACCATCCGTTCGCCCCGCCAACCAAGACGCCTTTCCACGTTCGAAAGGCGATTCGATGAAAGTCTCCCTCCGACAGATCGAGGGTCCTTGGACCGCGGGCTTCGTGCTCGACAAGCAGATGCTGAGCAGCGTCTACCTCGGCGAGGACCGCGAAGGCCGGCCGCGTTTCGATCACACCCGGACCGACGTCGGCGAGGCCTTGTTCCAGCTCAAGCACCGCGGCGACAAGTCGCAGGCCGAGCCGCTCGCCCGCGCGCTGCGCAACTTCATCCTCCCGCGGCTGGGCGCGGTCGGCTTCATCGTGCCGATGCCGCCCTCGCGCGTGCGCGCCTGGCAGCCCCTGTCGCTGGTCGCGCGCGAACTGGCGCTGCAGATGCGGGTCCCCGTGTTCGAGCGGCTGCTGCTGAAGTCGCCGCTGCCGTGCCCGCTGACGGACTACCCCACGCGCGAGGAAAGGATGCAGGCCCTCGTCAACGCGTTCTCCCTGCATGACGAGGTCCGCAACCAGGGCCAGTGGAACGCGCTGCTGATCGACGACGTCGTCGACAGCGGCGCCACGATGGAGGCGGCCAGCCTGATGCTGCGCAAGTACCGCAAGGTCAACCACCTGTACGTGGCGGCGCTGACATGGACATGAGCGCAGCGGTCGGCGAGGGGCCGTCCTTGCTGCGCCCGTGCTCAGCCGACGCTCAGCCGACGCTCAGCCGGCGGCCAGCGTCCGACCCACGCTGTCGCGGAACTTCGCCGCGCGCTCGGCGTCGGACTCGGACTCGATGCGCTCGCAGCACAGATCGACCCATTCCAGGAAGCGGCTCTCGGTGTCGGCCTGCCGGGCCAGATCCCGCAGCTCGCCCTCGCGGCCGGCCAGCATCCGGGTGACGAGGTCGAGGCCGAAGAACTTCGCCGACACGAGACGGCGCGCCCGATCCTGTGCGGCGCGTGCCAGCGCGGCGGCTTCGAGCACCTCGGCTTCGTGGATGACGTCGAGGCCGGTCACGACGGGAGGAACCGGCGTGCTCGCGGCCACCGGAGGCGGCACGACGATGACCGGCACTTCGACGAGGCCCTGGTCGACCAGGCGCGTCAGGCCGTCGTCGCCCAGACCGAGACCGCGGCCGAGCTGGCGCAGCTCCTCGGCGTTGCGCTTGCCGTCGACGGTGATGAGCAGCGCGCGCAGCGCGGGCGGCAACCGGCGCTGTCCCGGTGCGAGCATCTCGCGCGCCAGGTCGGTCTTGCGGGGAGGTGTTACGGATGCTTGCATGGCGGGCGGATATTGCGGAGCCCGCGTGCACGCTTGATGACAGTCAGGCATAGGCCTCCCACGCTTGTGCATTGCCGCACGGGCCGGTGATGCCTAGGATCAAGCCCTTCCGGCCCGAGAACCGGAACGACCGACGAGGAGGAACTCCATGGACAAGCTGGTGATCGTTCATCGCGGCGCGCTGCGCGCCAAGTACGGCGCTGCGGCGCTCACGAGGATCGACGCGGCGTTGAAGGCGCTGGTCGGCGCGGACAAGCGGCGCGGCGTCGACACGCTGATCGTGGCGGTGGACCTCGCCTCGGCGATGAAGCCCTACGGTGTGGCGCCCGTACCGGCGCGGCCGGACGCCAAGTCGCTCAAAGGCGCCATCGACGCGCTGGCCCATGCGCGCCTGCCGCACTACTTCGTGCTGCTCGGCGGGCCCGACGTGCTGCCGATGGTGCCGCTGAAGAACCCGGCGCACGGCGGCGAGCTCGGTGACTCGGACAAGCTGGTCCCCAGCGACCTGCCGTATGCCTGCGAGGCCGCCTATTCCACCGACCCCAACCGCTTCCTCGGGCCGACGCGCGTCGTCGGCCGGCTGCCCGACCTGGCCGGCGCGTCGAAACCGGACCTGCTGCTCCAGCTGATCCGCGCCGCCGCCCGCCACAAGGGCCTGCCGCGCGACGCCTTCGCCGACAGCTTCGGCCTGTCGGCCGAGGTCTGGCAGGGCTCGACGCGCCTCAGCCTGACCAACACCTTCGGCAACGCGGACCGGCTGCACCTGTCGCCGCCCGGCGGCCCGAAGTGGGCCAAGGCCGATCTGGCGCCGCGGATGCACTTCATCAACTGCCACGGCGCCGAGGACATGCCCGAGTACTACGGCCAGCGCGGCGAGGACTTCCCGGTGTCCATGCGTTCGGCGCTGCTGCGCGACCGCGTGACCGCCGGGACCGTCGTCGCGGCGGAGTGCTGCTACGGTGCGCAGCTCTTCGATCCGGCGCTGGCGGACGGCGACTGGCCGATGGCGCTGCGCTACCTGGCCGACGGCGCCTGCGGCTTCCTCGGCAGCACCACCGTGGCCTACGGCCCCAGCGACGGCAACGGCTCGGCCGACCTGATCTGCCAGTATTTCCTGCAGCGCGTGCTGGCCGGCGCCTCGCTGGGAAGGGCCTTGCTCGAGGCCCGTCAGAAATTCGCCGGCGAGCGCACCCACCTCGATCCGATGGACCTCAAGACGCTGGGCCAGTTCTACCTGCTGGGCGATCCGTCGCTGCAGCCGGTGGCGGGGTCGGGTCATGCGCTGTCGCGCACGAAGGCGTTCCGCAAGGCCTTCGCCGCCGTGGAGGACCGCGGCGTGCGCGGCCTGCGGCGCGAGCGCCTGGAGCGCGAGGGGCGCAACCTGGCGCGGTCCTTGCCCCGGCTCCTGCCCACGGAGACGGCGCCCGCCAAGGCGGTGGCCGACGCCGTGCGGCCGATGCTCAAGGAGTCCGGCATCGATCCCGACCACTGCACGCCCATCAGCTACCGCATCGCGGGCGCGCCCGGCCAGCGCACGGTCCACGTCTACAAGGGCTGGGTCGATCGCCGACTGCTGGCGCTGATCGCGACCGAACAGGACGGCCGCCTCCTGCACGTGAGACGCATGCATGCCCGCTG
>NZ_DASVNZ010000280.1:0-13774 GCF_036486225.1 Roseateles sp.
ACGACGCCGTGCGCGCGCTGCAACGCGTCTGCGACTGGATCGAACGCCACGAGCCCAGCAATCCCGCGCCGCTGTTGATCCGCCGCGCGCAGCGGCTGATGAGCAAGAGCTTCCTGGAGATCATGCGCGACCTCAACCCCGAGGGCGTGCACGAGATCGAGAAGCTCGCCGGCACGACCAGCGAGTAGCGACCGACACCCGCCCGACACCGTTACCGACACCCAGACCGACGTCGCTTTTCAGGCTTCCACCTTTCACCCGATCCCCGCTTCAAGGAGCACCCCATGGCCACCAGCAGCCAGAAGTTCATCGCCAGGAATCGCGCCCCGCGCGTGCAGATCGAGTACGACGTCGAGCTCTACGGCGCCGAGAAGAAGGTGCAGCTGCCCTTCGTGATGGGCGTGCTGTCGGACCTGTCGGGCAAGCCCACCGAGCCGCTGCCGCCGGTGTCGGACCGCAAGTTCCTGGACTTCGACGTCGACAACTTCGACGCCCGCATGAAGGCCATGAAGCCGCGCGTCTCGTTCGCCGTGCCCAACACGCTGACCGGCGAAGGCAACCTGATGGTCGACCTGACCTTCGAGTCGATGGACGACTTCTCGCCGGCCGCGGTCGCGCGCAAGGTCGACGGCCTCAAGCAGCTGCTCGAGGCGCGCCAGCAGCTCGCCAACCTGATCACCTACATGGACGGCAAGGCCGGCGCCGAGCAGCTGATCGCCAAGGTCGTCAAGGACGAGGCGCTGCTGAAGTCCCTGGCCACGGCCCAGAAGCCGGCCGACGGCGGCGCGCAGTAAGCGCGGCGCCCCAGTCATCCAGAAACCGACGGACCCCACGGAGCACGCACCATGGCCGATGAGACCCTCGCGCAATCAGCGCCTTCACTGCAGGGCATCGAGTACGAAGGCGGCGAGTTCGCCTCGCTGCTGAACAAGGAATTCAAGCCCAAGACCGACGAGGCCAAGTCCGCCGTCGAGCAGGCGGTGCTGACGCTGGCCCAGCAGGCCCTGTCGCAGACCACGCTGATCGGCAGCGACGTCATCGTCTCGATCGAGGCCATGATCGCCGAGATCGACAAGAAGCTGTCCGAGCAGGTCAACGCGATCCTGCACCACGCCGAACTCCAGCAGCTGGAATCGGCCTGGCGCGGCCTGCACTACCTGGTCAACAACACCGAGACCGACGAGCAGCTCAAGATCCGCGTGATGAGCATCTCGAAGAACGACCTCGGCAAGACGCTCAAGCGCTACAAGGGCACGGCCTGGGACCAGAGCCCGATCTTCAAGCGCGTGTATGAAGAGGAATTCGGCCAGTTCGGCGGCGAGCCCTTCGGCGCCATCGTCGGCGACTACTACTTCGACCACAGCCCGCCGGACGTCGAGCTGCTGGGCGAGATCGCCAAGGTCTCGGCCGCCGCTCACTCGCCCTTCATCGCGGCCGTGAACCCGTCGCTGATGCAGATGGGCTCGTGGCAGGAACTCGCCAATCCGCGCGACCTGACCAAGATCTTCAGCACGCCCGAGTACGCCGCGTGGAAGTCGCTGCGCGAGTCCGACGACGCGCGCTACATCGGTCTGGCCATGCCGCGTTTCCTGGCGCGCCTGCCCTACGGCTCGAAGACGAATCCGGTCGAGGAATTCAACTTCGAGGAAGAGACCGGCGGCGGCGAACACGCCAAGTACACGTGGGCCAACTCGGCCTACGCGATGGCGACCAACATCAACCGCTCGTTCAAGACCTACGGCTGGTGCACCCGCATCCGCGGCGTGGAAGCGGGCGGCGCGGTCGAGGGCCTGCCGGCCCACACCTTCCCGACCGACGAGGGCGGCGTGGCCATGAAGTGCCCGACGGAGATCGCGATCAGCGACCGCCGCGAGGCCGAACTGGCCAAGAACGGCTTCATGCCGCTGGTGCACCGCAAGAACTCGGACTTCGCCGCGTTCATCGGCGCCCAGTCGCTGCAGAAGCCCGCCGAGTACGACGACCCGGACGCCACCGCCAACGCCAACCTGGCCGCGCGCCTGCCTTACCTGTTCGCCTGCAACCGCTTCGCGCATTACCTGAAGTGCATCGTGCGCGACAAGGTGGGCTCGTTCAAGGAACGCGGCGACATGGAGAAGTGGCTCAACAAGTGGATCATGAACTACGTCGACGGCGATCCGGCGAACTCGTCGGAGACGACGAAGTCGCAGAAGCCGCTGGCGTCCGCGGAAGTGGTCGTCGAGGAGATTCCCGGCAACCCCGGCTACTACTCGTCGAAATTCTTCCTGCGTCCGCATTACCAGCTCGAAGGCCTGACCGTGTCGCTGCGTCTGGTCTCGACGCTGCCGTCGCAGAAGGGCAAGTAAGCGCAAGACAGAAGGCGATGGCTGCGAGGCGGTCATCGCCGGGATCACAAGCATTTGAGAATCGCGCGCAACGACGCGCGACGTGTTGAAGGGAGCGCCTTCGAAGGGCGCGTTCTGAACTTTCGAGGCACCCCGCCATCCGGACCTTCCAAGGTCCGAAATCCCTGGTCTCCGTCGCGGTCAGCGTCGAGGCGGAGACCGTTTTCACAGAGTTCATCTAGGAGAAACCGACCATGACGATCGACGCCAATCTGAAGTTCGCCGGAGTCGAAGGCGAATCCACCCACAAGGACCACAAGGGCGAGATCGACCTGCTGGCCTGGTCGTGGGACGTGCGTCAGGAAAGCACCGCCGCCGCCGGTACCGGTTCGGGCAAGGGCAAGGGCGTTCCTGGCCAGTTCGTGTTCGCGCATTACTACGACAAGGCGTCCCCGGTGCTGGCCAAGGCCTGCGCTTCGGGCAAGCATTTCGACCAGGCCGTGCTGACCTGCCGCAAGGCCGGTGAAGGCCAGCAGGACTTCCTGAAGGTCACCCTGAAGCAAGTCCTCGTGACCGCCGTCTCCCCGTCCGCTTCGGCCGGCGGCGAGATCAGCGAAAGCGTGTCGGTGTCCTACGCCGACATCGAGTTCGAGTACAAGGCCCAAGACGCCAAGGGCGGCCTGGGCGGCGCGGTCAAGTTCGGCTGGAACGTGGCCACGACCGAAACGCGTTGATGTGTTGATGGCGACGCGCCGGCTTCGCGCCAGCGCTTCGCCTTCGACGATCCCCGCGGCGCGACGGACTCCGGTCCGGCGCGCCGCGCTCGGACAACGAATGACGGTACGACGACGAACGACGTCGTCGGGTGCCGTCGGTGCCAGCAGGTGCCGTCATCCGTTGTCCATGCCGGAGCGAAAGATGAATCCGTTGACCAGCGGCGCGAGCAGCGCCGACATGTACCTGGACCTGTCGCTCAAGCGCGCGGGCAAGGTCAAGGGCGAGTCCACCTCGCAGGGCCACGCCAACGACATCGTCGTGCGCGGCTTCAGCTGGGGCGTGGGCGCCGCGGGCGATGCCGTGGCCGGTCAGCAGACCGGTCGCCGCAGCTACCGCCAGCTGACGATCACCAAGGGCCTCGACAGCGCCAGCACCGCGCTGATGAGCGCGGTCGCGACCAACGACGAGGTCAAGAGCTCCAAGCTCTACTTGCGCAAGGCCGGCGGCGCGCAGGAGGACTACTTCTGCCTGACGCTGGAGAAGGCGCGCATCGCGTCCTACGACATCGAGTGCGACGAGACCGGCGCGCCGGTGGAGCGCATCTCGATGAGCTTCCAGAAGGTCAACATCGAGTACCGCACCCAGAACGCCAAGGGCGCGATGGGCGGCACGCACACCTTCGACGACGACCTCACCTGAGGTCCTTCCGGCGCGCCCGCGGGCCCGCCGGCGCATTGAATTCCACGGGAGTCTTGAATGAGCGCAGTGCAGGAACTGCTGGCGGCGGGTCGCCCGACCGAGGCGCTGGCCGCGGCGCAGGCGGAAGTCCGTCAGCGTCCGCAGGACGCGAAGCTGCGCACCCTGCTGTTCCAGCTGCTGGCGGTGACCGGCCAGTGGGCGCGGGCGGCGGCGCAGCTGGAAGTCTGCGGCGAACTCGACGCGGGCACGCTCGCGATGGTCAATACCTACCGCGAGGCGCTGAAATGCGAGCTGGTGCGCGAGGCGGTCTTCGAGGGCCGCACCACGCCGATGGTGATGGGCGAGCCGGCTGAATGGGTGGCGAACCTGGTGCACTCGCTCAAGCTCGAGCATGACGGCGACGTCGCCGGCGCACGCCAGCTGCGCGCCCAGGCGCTGGAGGCCGCGCCCGCGACGCCCGGATCCATCGACGGCCAGGCCTTCGACTGGATCTGCGACGGCGACTCGCGCATCGGTCCGGTGCTGGAGGCCGTGATCAACGGCCGCTACTGCTGGGTGCCGTTCTCCGCGATCAAGGAGATCCACATCGAGGCGCCGACCGACCTGCGCGATCTCGTGTGGTCCGCGGCGCACCTCGAATTCCCCAACGGCGGCGGCTCCGTCGCGCTGATCCCGACGCGGTATCCAGGCAGCGTGGCGTTCGACGACGAGCGCGTCTGGATGGCGCGCCGCACCGAATGGCAGCCGCTGCCGGGATCGCAGGACGACCAGTACGCCGGCGTCGGCCAGCGCGTGCTGATGACCGACCAGGGCGAGACGGGCCTGCTCGACGCGCGCCTGATCGAACTGCGCCAGCCATGAGCGCGACGCGCTCATGAGCCAGATCCACCGCGACCGCCTGCAACCGGCCCTGCTGGACCGGTTGACCGACGACGACCCCTTCCATCGCGTCGAGGCGGAGGAACGCCGCGTCATGACCAAGTCGCAGCTGCGCCAGGCGGTGCTGCGCGACCTGGGCTGGCTGTTCAACGCGATCCAGCCGATGGGCAAGGAATGCGATCCCTACGGGCATGTGGGCGACAGCGTGCTGAACTTCGGGCTGCCGGCGCTGTCGGGGCAACTGGCCTCGCGCATCGACGTGCATCTGCTGGAGAAGCAGATCCGCCAGGCCATCCTGCGCTTCGAGCCGCGCATCCTGCCGGATTCGCTGGAGGTCCGCGCGATCGAGACGCAGAGCGTCATGGACACCCACAACGTGATCGAGTTCGACATCCGCGGCCACCTGTGGGCGCAGCCGATCCCGCTGGAGATCCTGCTGCGCACGCAGATGGACCTCGAGGCGGGCCAGGTCGAAGTCCGCGAGGGTTGAGGTCACGCGATGGATCCGCGCCTGCTGCGCCTGTACAACGACGAACTCGCCCACCTGCGCGAGGTCGGCGCCGAGTTCGCGCGCGACTTCCCGAAGATCGCCGCCCGGCTCGGGCTGGAGGATGCCGAGGTCGCCGACCCCTACGTCGAGCGCCTGCTGGAGGGCTTCGCCTTCCTGTCGGCGCGGGTCCAGCTCAAGCTGGACGCGGAACATCCGCGCCTGATCTCGCACCTGCTGGAATCGATCTACCCGAACTTCCTGGCGCCCATCCCGTCGATGATGATCGCGCGGCTGAACGTCGATCCCACCGACCCCAACCTGTCCAAGGGCCATCCGGTGCCGCGCGGCAGCGTGCTGCAGTCGGCCATCCCGCGCGGACAGGACACGCGTTGCGAGTTCCGCACCGCCCACGACGTCACGCTGTGGCCGCTGACGCTGGACGATGTCCAGTACTTCACCCACGCGCCGGACCTGCCGGTCTCGCGCCTGCCGGATGCGGCGGGCAGCCGCGGCGGCGTCCGGGTGAGGCTCAGGACCGGCGGCGGCATCCCCGTGCGGCAGCTGGGACTGGACCGGCTCGCGCTGTACCTGAGCGCGCCGGACGAGGTCGCGTACCGCCTGCATGAGCTCGCGCTCGGCGCGCCGCTCGGAACCTACGTCACCGGCGACGGCATCGACGCCGCCGCCGTGCCCGTGCAGTGGCGTCCCGCGTCCAGCATCCGTCCGCTCGGCTTCGCCCCCGACGAGGCGCTGCTGCCCGAGTCGCACCGCAGCTTCTCCGGCAGCCGGCTGATGCAGGAACTCGCGGCGATGCCGCGTCGTTTCCTGTTCCTCGAGATCGATCAGCTGGCCGATCGGCTCGCGCGCATCGACGGCACGTCCTTCGAGATCGTGCTGTTCTTCTCCCGCGGCGACGGCGCGCTCGAGGCGATGGTCGACGTCGACAGCGTCTCGCTGCACTGCACGCCGGCGATCAACCTGTTCCCCAAGCGGCTGGACCGGATCCAGCTCGGCACGGGCAACTGGGAATACCACGTCGTGCCCGACCGCACCCGGCCGATGGACTACGAGATCCACAGCCTGCAGTCGGTCACCGGCTACGGCGCCGGGGCGCTCGGCCAGCAGGGTTTCGAGCCGCTGTACGCGACCTATCACGAGGCGCCGCCGGAGGCGCCCGGCTTCTACACCGCGCGCCGCGAGCCGCGCCTGATGTCCTCGCGCCAGAAGGAGCAGGGGCCGCGCACCGGCTACATCGGCGACGAGGTCTTCCTTTCGCTGGTCGATCCGCGCCATGCGCCGTATCGCGAGGACATCCGCCAGCTGTCGGTCTCGGCGCTGGTCACCAACCGCGACCTGCCGATGCTGCTGCCGCACAACGGCGCCGGCGTGTGGCGGCTGGACGCGGCGGGACCGGTGTTGAAGGTCGACGCGGTGCACGGCCCGACGCGGCCGGTGAACCGCCAGCCGGCGGGCGAGGCGGGCTGGAGCCTGGTCGGCCTGCTGACGCAGCAGCAACTGCCCTGGGGCGACGAGCCGCCCGCGCAGGCGGCGGCGACGCTGCGACGCCTGCTGGCGCTGTACGGCCCGCCGGGCGACGCGGGCTGGCTGCGGCAGGTCGAAGGCGTGCGCGCCGTCGATTCCCGATCGGTCGTCCGACGCCTGCCGTTCACCGGCCCCTTGAGTTTCGGCACCGGCGCGGAGATCTCGCTGGAGCTCGACGAGCACGCGTTCCAGGGCCACAGCAGCTTCCTCTTCGCGAGCGTGCTGGAGCGCTATTTCACGCGCCATGCGGCGATCAACAGCTTCACGCAGCTGAGCCTGCGAACGACGCAGCGCGGTCTGGTGAAGCGCTGGGCGCCGCGCATCGGCGGCGACGCGGAGGGGCGCGGTGACCGCGGCAACGACCGCGACGGGGCCCGAGGATGAACATCCCCGGACCCGGTTCGCCCCCCGACGACGACGGCAGCGACGCCTCTGGCGACGCATCCGGCGGCGGTGCTGTCGCGCAGGACGCCGATGCCGGGACGGACGGCGGACCCGATGCAGGCCACGCGCCGACCCCCGAGTCGCTGCTCGCGCGCCGGCCCGAGAAACGCAACGAGCGCGATGCCGCCTTGCGCGCGCTCTTCGAGGACGTCGAGGCGACGCCCTGGGCCCATGATTTCTTCGCGCTGCTGCGGCGCATCGAGGGCCTGACGCCCGACGTGCCGCGGCTGGGTCGCGGCCTGCGTCCCTCGCAGGAGGCGATCCGGCTGGGCCAGGAGCCCGAGCTCGACTTCGCGCCGGCGGCGCTGCAGAGCCTGACCCGCGGCCAGAACCCCGCGCCGCGGCTGGGGGTGCGCTTCTTCGGCCTGCTCGGCCCGCAGGGGCCGATGCCGCTGCACCTGACCGAGTACACCCGCGAGCGGCTGCACCAGCGCGGCGATCCGACGCTGAGCCGCTTCCTGGACGTCTTCCATCATCGGCTGCTGCTGCACTTCTACCGCGCCTGGGCGCAGTCGCAACCGACCGTGCAGCACGACCGGCCGGCGACGGACCGCTACGCGGCCTGGCTGGGCGCGGCGACCGGACTGGACGGCGCGCAACGGCCCGGCGACTCGCTGCCGCAGACGGCCCGCCTGTTCCAGGCCGGCCTGCACGGCGGACGTGCGCAGCATCCGGAAGGGCTGGCCAAGATCCTGTCGTCGCACTTCAAGGTGGCGGTGCGGATCGAGCAGCACGTGCCGCACTGGTTGCCCGTCGAGGACGGCGAACGCACGCGGCTGGGCTTTTCGCGCCAGCGCCCCGAGCGCATCGGCAGCGAACTGCCGCGCCTGGGCCGCAACACCTCCGCGGGCAACAAGGCCTGGGACCGGCAGTACCGTTTCCGCGTCGTCCTGGGGCCGCTGACGCTGCGCCAGTACGAGGGCTTCCTGCCCGACGGCGACGCGTGGCGGCCGCTGAACGACTGGATCCGGCAATACGTCGGCCACAACCTGCAATGGGAGCTGCAGCCCGTGCTGCGCCGCGACGAGGTGCCCGCCGCGGCGCTCAGCGGCAACGCGCGCCTGGGCTTCACCTCCTGGACCGGCCGCTCGGGCGGCCGTCCGCATCGTCACGACCGGGGCGACCTGCACCTGCATCCGCATCAGCGGGTGAAGGGACGGGCCACGCCGCCGGCATCACAGGGAGCATCGTCATGACTGAAATCGCCCGCACCAGCCTCTTCGGCAAGCTCAACCCGCTGGCCTACAAGGCGATCGAAGGCGCCACCGTGTTCTGCAAGCTGCGGGGCAATCCGTACGTCGAGCTGCAGCACTGGCTGTACCAGATCCTCAACACGCCCGATTCCGACCTGCATCGCATCGTCAAGCACTACGGCCTGGACGCGGCGCAGCTGTCGACGGACCTGATGGCCTCGCTGGACCGGCTGCCGCGCGGCGCGACCTCGGTCACCGACCTGTCGAGCTGGGTCGAGAACGCCGTCGAGCGCGGCTGGGTCTACGGCTCGCTGATGTTCGGCGACCAGCAGGTGCGCACCGGCCACCTGGTGCTGGGGCTGCTGAAGACGGCCTCGATGCGCAACGTGCTGCTGTCGGTCTCCAAGCAGTTCGAGAAGATCAACGTCGACGACCTGGGCGAGAAGTTCAACCAGATCCTCGAAGGTTCGCCCGAGCGCGCGATGCGTGCCGCCGAGCCGGGCGCCGTGCCGGGCGATGCCAGCGGTGCCATCGCCCCCGCCGCGATGGGCAAGCAGGAGGCGCTCAAGCGCTACGCCGTCGACCTGACCGAGCGCGCGCGCAACGGCGAGATCGATCCGATCGCCGGCCGTGATGAAGAGATCCGCCAGATCGTCGACATCCTGATGCGCCGCCGCCAGAACAACCCCATCCTCACGGGTGAAGCGGGCGTCGGCAAGACGGCGGTGGTGGAAGGCTTCGCGCTGCGCCTGGCGCAGGGCGACGTGCCGCCCCAGTTGAAGGACGTGTCGCTGTACATGCTCGACATCGGCCTGCTGCAGGCCGGCGCGAGCATGAAGGGCGAATTCGAGAACCGCCTGCGCCAGGTCATCGACGAGGTGCAGGCCTCGCCTAAGCCCATCATCCTGTTCATCGACGAGGCGCACACGCTGATCGGCGCGGGCGGCGCGGCCGGGACCGGCGACGCGGCCAACCTGCTGAAGCCGGCGCTGGCGCGCGGCAAGCTGCGCACCATCGCGGCGACCACCTGGGCCGAGTACAAGAAGCACATCGAGAAGGATCCCGCGCTGACGCGGCGCTTCCAGGTCGTGCAGGTGCCCGAGCCCGACGAACACAAGGCGATCCTGATGCTGCGCGGCGTGGCGTCCATCCTGGAGAAGCACCACCGTGTCGCGCTGCTCGACGAGGGCATCGAGGCCGCGGTGCGCCTGAGCCACCGATACATCCCGGCGCGTCAGCTGCCGGACAAGGCGGTGAGCCTGCTGGACACGGCCTGCGCGCGCGTGGCGGTGAGCCAGCATGCGACGCCGGCGGAGCTCGAGGACTGCCTGCGCCGCATCCAGGCGCTGGAGATCGAGCGCGAGATCATCGGTCGCGAAGGCGCGATCGGCATGGACGTCGCGGAGCGCGAGCAGCGCGTGGCGACGCAGCTCGACGAGGCGCAGACGCGCAAGGCCGAGCTGGAAGCGCGGCACCTGAAGGAAAAGGGCATGGTCGACCGCGTGCTGGAACTGCACGCGCTGCTGCGCAAGGACGGCGAGGGCGCGCCGGAAGAGGCGGAGCGCGAGACGCTGCTGACCGAGCTGCACGGTCTGCGTTCCGAGCTGACGACGCTGCAAGGCGATGCGCCGCTCATCCTGCCGCAGGTCGACGAACAGGCGGTGGCCGCGGTGGTGCAGGACTGGACCGGCATCCCGGTGGGGCGCATGGTGCGCAACGAGGTGCAGGCGGTGCTGCAGCTGGCGGACACGCTGAACCAGCGCGTCGTCGGCCAGCGCCATGCGCTGGAGATGATCGCCAAGCGCATCGAGGTCTCGCGCGCCGGGCTGGACAACCCGAGCAAGCCGATCGGCGTGTTCCTGCTGGCGGGCACGTCGGGCGTGGGCAAGACCGAGACCGCGCTCGCGCTGGCCGAGGCGCTCTACGGCGGCGAGCAGAACGTCATCACGATCAACATGAGCGAGTTCCAGGAGGCCCACACGGTCTCGACGCTCAAGGGCTCGCCCCCGGGCTACGTCGGTTACGGCGAGGGCGGTGTGCTGACCGAGGCGGTGCGTCGCCGGCCCTACAGCATCGTGCTGCTGGACGAGGTCGAGAAGGCCCATCCGGACGTGCACGAACTCTTCTTCCAGGTCTTCGACAAGGGCCGGATGGAGGACGGCGAGGGCCGCCACATCGACTTCAAGAACACGATCATCCTGCTGACCAGCAACGCGGGCAGCGACCTGATCATGAAGCTGTGCGCGGACCCGGAGCTGATGCCGGAGCCGGAGGGCATCGCCAAGGCGCTGCGCGAGCCGTTGCTGAAGATCTTCCCGGCGGCGCTGCTGGGCCGCCTGGTCACGATCCCATACTACCCGCTGAGCGAGGAGATGCTCGGCCAGATCGTGCGTCTGCAGCTGGGCCGCATCCAGAAGCGCGTGGGTGAGAACCTGGGCGTGCCGCTGACCTTCGGCGACGACGTGGTCAAGCTGATCATCAGCCGCTGCAACGAGGTGGAGAGCGGCGGTCGCGTGGTCGACGCGATCCTCACGAACACGGTGCTGCCGCGCATCAGCCGCGAGTACCTCACGCGCGTCACCAACGGGCAGGCGATCACCAAGGTCGAGCTGGCGGTGAAGGACGGGGACTTCGCGTACGCGTTCGACTGAGGGCGACAGGACATGGTTTCCGGCCGGCGGCGTAGCGCCTTGCCGCTAGGCAAAGGGGTCGGACTTTTCAAGCGGCATGCCCACGATTCGTGAACTATGTCCCATGAACAAGTGTCGAACTCCTTTACAGCCTGTCACTGATGCATGGGGCAAGGTGGCGATAAGTCGTTGACGCGGCTGGGAATTCGGCGGCTGGCACGGACGCTGCGTAGGGATGGTTGGTTCAAACCTCATTCCAACGACAACACCATGACCTTCCGCTCGATGATCACCACCGCCCGCCTGTCCCTGGGCGCCGTTGCACTGGCCTGCGCCGCGCTGCCGATGACCGCCTCCGCGGAAGTCGTGTTCCAGTCGCTGCCCAGCCTGACCGGCAATTCGGCGACGTCGCCGTGGTGCTCGGGCTGCAGCAATGGCCTGCAGGTCTTCGACCGGTTCACGCTGAACTCGGCCAGCGACATCACCGGCTTCAGCGTCAACATCTACACCCCGGCGCCGTACTGGAACAACGGCATGACGTTCTCGGTGTGGAGCGTCGGCGGCAACGGCCTGCCGGGCACGCAGCTGTTCAGCCAGACGCTGGGCGCCAGCGACTTCACGACGACGAACCTGGGCAACAGCCAGGGCACGGCCACCACCGACGATCTGCTCAACCTGAATCTGGCGGCCGGCACGTACTACGCGAGCTTCTACAACACCAGTCTGGCGGTGTGGGGCTACCGCAATGTGGGCGGCGTGCTGTACCAGCAAGGCGCGGCCCTGCGCAACGGCGAGAGCGTGGCGTTCGCGCTGGAAGGCAACGCCGTGCCGGAACCCGCATCGCTGGCGCTGGCCGGCCTGGCGCTGGCCGCCGTCGGCGTCGTGCGTCGTCGCAAGTCGGCCTGATTGCCGAAGTCATCGTCGGACCCGCTGGTCCGACGGCGCCGCCGTCAGGCGGCTGAATGAACGCCCGCGCTCGCGGGCGTTTTCAATGGCGGCTTGGAATGCGCGTGGCGACGCTTGACGACGCGTCACGCGTCACGCGTCACGCGTCACACCGCACGCGTCGCAAGCGACGCCGCGAGAGGACGTCAGCGTGCGCGCATCGACAGCGCGCCGTCTGCGCCAGAGGGATCGCCGTCGATCTCGCGGCGATCGACCTGTCCGTCGCAGCCCTTGGCGCTGCATGAGTGATTCACGAGCCGCAAGGGCTTCGGCGCCTTCGGCTCATTGCGCTCGACGATCGGTAGCACGACCTGACCCTGCGTCGCGGCCGCTTGCAGCGAGTCGCATCCAGCCCAGTAACCGACGAAGCGATGGGCCGTGCCCGCCGGCAACGCGCCGCTGAACGGCACCAGTACCACGCTGGTCCAGCGCTGGTACACGCCGCTCTTGCCGATGCCCGTGTGCGAGAACTCCATGCAGGTGCCCCAGCGCTGGCCGCGGACGGTCACGCGGTAGGCGTCCGTCGAGGTCCAGTCGAGGTCCGGCAGGGCATCGCCGCCCATTGCCTTGTGTTCGACGAGGACGATCTGCCTGTCGCCCGTCGCCTTGGCGAAGCCGCCCTTGTCGCGATCGATGCGCAGCTCGCCGACATCGACGAAGCAACCCTGAGGCCCGCACCAGCCTTCGGTCTTGATCGGGTCCAGTGCCGCCGGCGTCGCCGTGCCGCGCAGCAGGTCGCGCAGCTCGGTCGCATTCCGGGCCACCGCGTCGGCATGCGCCGCGCAGGCGGCGAAGAGCGAGCCGGCGAGGGCGGTCGCGGCGATCGGCAGCAGTCGGGACAGTCCGGGCATCAGTCGTACACCTTGTTGTTGGTGGCCTTCACGAAGTCGTCGTTGTACTTCCAGAAGATGGTCCCGCCGTATGCGGCGGTGGACTCGTATTTGTAATCCCATTTGCCCCGCAGCTTGGTCTTGGCGCCGGTCGCGCTGCGCCACCATTCTTCGCCGGGGACGTCCTTGTCCTTGATGTCGTAGATGTTGTGCTTCGGATCGGTGATGTGGATGCCGGCCTTGACCTTGGGGTGCTTGTCGTAGTTCGACTTGATGTCGGCGCCGTCCCAGAAGTAGCCGCCGTTCGAGTAATCGGTGCCCGTGGCGCTGAGCGCGTTGCGCGCGCCGCGCACGGCGTCGTTCATGCCGGCATCGGCGGCGATCTCTTCCGCGGTGGCCTTCTTGAGCTTGTCGTGCCGCTGGTTGCCGTCATGCGCCGCGAAGGCGAAGGTCTTGTCCGTCTTGATGAACGCGCTGATCGTCGCGAAGCCGCGCGCCTTCTGCTGGCGCACCAGCACGTTGGCGATGGCGGCCATCTCCTCGTAGACGTTGCCGGTCGAGCCCTCGCCGTAGGCGACGGCGGCCAGCGCGCGGGTGTCGTCGTCGATGGCCGCGGCCTTCTCGGCGCGCGGCGCGGCGCCTACCGGCGACACCAACGGCGACGCGGCGCGGATCATCGTGCCGTCGTCGATCTCGTGGGTGGCGGCCCCGGCGCCCAAGGGTCCGGGAATGCGTGCTGCAGGCATGGTCGCCTCTTCGGAATGCGGAGGGACCGACGGTACCGGTGCGGGCGGCCGGGTCGAAGTGACTTTGGCCTCTGACGGGCGGGAATTCGCAACGGAGTGTTTCCCGGCGGGCGAGAGGCGACCGAAGTGACCTTCGCCTCTTACCCGCGCGATAGGCGCCCTCTACCGTGCGGCCCAGGACGATTCAGCAAGATCCATGGCCTCACCTTTCCGCCTCAAGACCGCCTTGCCTGAAGACACTCTGCGCGTGCACACCTGTGTGTCGCGGGAGGGTCTGAGCGACGCCGGAGACACCACGCTGACGCTGCTGAGCGAGCGCAAGGACATCCAGGCCT